>JAGVHM010000037.1 GCA_020056545.1 bacterium | reverse complement strand
GATCCGAGGCGGCCTTCGAGCCGCTTGCTGAAGTGTTCAAGCGGGCGATCAACATCACGAAGGCGTACGCCGGGCCGCTGGTCGTTTCCGAGGCCCTTTTCGAGCACAACGAGGAGAAGGCGCTTTTCAAGGCGGCGCAGGAGGTGTCCGGCAGGGTGTCCGCGGCCGCGAAGGACGGCCGGTACGCAGAGGCGTTCGGGGAGATGGCGCGTCTCCAGCCGCTTGTCTCCGCCTTCTTCGAGAAGGTGCTGGTGATGGCCAAGGACGAGAAAGTGAAGAACAACCGCCTGGCGCTCCTCAAGAACCTTTCCACGGTGTTCGCCGGCGTGGCGGATTTCTCCAGGGTCAGCGCAAGCGCAGCCAAAACGTAATTCAAGGATGCGGGAGGGAAAGCGGATGGCCGCAAAACGCGTCTACTTCTTCGGGGGGGGGAAGGCCGAGGGTCACGGAGGAATGAAGGACGTCCTCGGCGGGAAAGGGGCCGGGCTCGCCGAGATGACCAACCTGGGCGTCCCCGTGCCGCCGGGCTTCACGATCTCCACTGAGGTCTGCAACCTTTTCTACAAGAACCGCGGAAAGATCCCGCCGGACGTCAACAGGGAGATCGCCGCGAACCTGGTCCGCCTCGAAAAACTTGCGGGCAAGAAGCTTGGCGACCCGAAGAACCCGCTTCTGGTTTCGGTCAGGTCCGGATCCAAGTTCTCGATGCCGGGGATGATGGACACGATTCTCAACCTCGGTCTGAACGACAAGAGCGTCGAAGGGATTGCGCAGAAATCGAAGAACCCGCGGTTCGCCTACGACTCATATCGCCGCTTCCTGATGATGTTCTCGGATGTCGTGCTGGGGATCGACAAGGAGCATTTCGAGGAGGTCTTCGACCAGAAGAAGAAGGAGCGGTCCGTATCGAGCGACGTCGATCTGACGGCCGCGGACCTGAAGGACCTCTGCGGAAAGTTCAAGGGGTTCGTCAAGGGGCGCCTGCGGAAGGAGTTCCCCCAGGATCCGGCGGCGCAGCTGGAACTGGCGCGGGACGCGGTCCTCAAGTCCTGGAACAACGACCGCGCGAAATACTACCGGAAGGCGAACGGCATCCCGGACGACATAGGCACCGCCGTCAACGTGCAGGCCATGGTGTTCGGCAACATGGGCGACGACTGCGCCACGGGCGTCGGCTTCACGCGGAACCCCGCGACGGGCGCGAATGAATTCTACGGGGAATACCTGATCAACGCCCAGGGGGAGGATGTGGTGGCCGGCATAAGGACGCCGAAGCCGATCACCGCCTTGAAAAAGGAGATGCCCAGGGTTTTCGGGCAGCTTGTGAAGATCACCGGAAAGCTCGAGAAGCATTACAAGGACGTCCAGGACTTCGAGTTCACCGTCGAGAGCGACAAACTTTACATGCTGCAGACGCGGAACGGGAAGCGGACGGCGACGGCGGCGGTCAAGATAGCGGTGGACATGGTCAACGAGAAGCTCATCACGCGGGAAGAGGCGGTGATGCGCCTGGATCCGCAGCAGATCGACCAGCTCCTGCATCCCGTGATCGATCCCAAGGCGAAAGTGGAGGTCATAGCGAAGGGTCTCCCCGCTTCTCCCGGCGCGGCGACCGGGGCGGTCGTTTTCCACGCCGATCGCGCGGTGGAATGGGCCATGGAAGGGAAAGCGGTGATCCTGGTCCGCAAGGAAACGAGTCCCGACGACATCCACGGGATGGACGTGGCGCGAGGGATTCTCACCGCAAAGGGCGGCATGACCTCTCATGCCGCCGTGGTGGCCCGCCAGATGGGAAAGACCTGCGTCGCCGGCTGCGAGGCGATCGACGTGGACGAGGGGACCCACCGCTTCATGGTGGGAAGCCGCATGATCCGCGAGGGGGAATTCATCTCGCTTAACGGGAGCACCGGCGAGGTCATCCTGGGGCAGGTGCCGCTTATCGCGCCCAAGATGACCGGTTCCTTCGGAACGCTGATGTCATGGGCGGACGGAATCAGGCGCCTGAAAGTCCGGGCCAACGCGGACACGCCGCGCGACGCCCGCACGGCGCGTGAGTTCGGAGCCCAGGGAATCGGACTGTGCCGCACCGAGCACATGTTCTTCGCCGAGGACCGGATTCCGCTGATGCGGGAGATGATCCTCGCCCGCACGAGGGAAGAGCGAGAGGCGGCGCTTACGAAACTGCTGCCCCTCCAGCGCGAGGACTTCAAGGGGCTGTACAGGGAAATGAAGGGGTATCCGGTGACCATCCGGCTCCTGGACCCGCCGCTCCACGAGTTCCTGCCGAAACGCGAGGACCTGATGGTCGAGGTCACGAAGCTCGACCTCGTCCGGGCGGACCGGACGATCATCGAAGAAAAGCGGAGGCTCCTCGAACGCGTGGAGGAGCTCCACGAGTTCAACCCCATGCTGGGACTGCGTGGCTGCCGCCTGGGCATCCTTTACCCGGAGATCAGCCGCATGCAGGCGCGGGCCATATTCGAGGCGGCCTGCGAGGTGACGAAGGAAGGTATCCGTGTGCAGCCCGAGGTGATGATCCCGCTGGTCAGCATGGTCCAGGAGATGAGGGCGCAGAAGGAGCTGATCGTCGGCGTCGCCGAGGAGACGATGAAGCGCTACAAGCGGAAGTTCCCCTATACGGTGGGGACAATGATCGAGCTGCCCCGCGCGGCGGTGACCGCCGACGAGATCGCGCTGGAGGCGGAGTTCTTCTCTTTCGGAACGAACGACCTGACCCAGACGACTTTCGGATTCTCCCGGGACGACTCCGGGAAAATCATCCAGTACTACATGGCCCGTTCGGAACTCTGCACCCGTTGCGGCACCAAGCTGGAGAAGGACCTATCCTGCGCATCGTGCAAGATTACCTACCAGAAGCGCCCGGAGAACATCCTCGAGGCTGACGTGTTCGCGACCCTCGACCAGACGGGCGTCGGACAGCTCGTGAGGATGGGTGTGGAAAAGGGACGCGCGGCGCGTCCAGGCCTGAAGGTGGGGATCTGCGGCGAGCACGGCGGGGATCCGAAGTCGGTGGATTTCTGCCACAGGGTGGGGCTGGATTATGTTTCCTGCTCCCCGTACCGCGTTCCCATCGCGAGGCTTTCGGCGGCGCAGGCGGTGTTGAGAGAGAGGGAAGCGGCAAGGCAGCCTAAAAAACAGTGATAATTCCTCCTGATTCGCCAGGCGGCCTCCCTCAGGGGCCGCCGTTTTTTTTTACCTTTACATTTCCCCGGATACACAATATATTGCGTCAAAAGGGGGAACGTATACATTATGTTGAGGAAATTGCGGTAAATTACCGTCCGGCGGCAGCAAGGAAGCGATGAAACTCAAGAAACTCGAACTATTCGGCTTTAAATCCTTCTACGACAAGACTATTTTCGAATTTTCCGATGGGATAACCGCGATCGTTGGTCCGAACGGCTGCGGAAAGTCCAACATCGTCGATGCCGTCCGCTGGGTGCTGGGAGAACATGCGCCCACCTACCTGCGAAGCAAGGCGCTGGAAGATGTCATTTTCGCGGGATCCGATGCGGCAGGTCCGCTCGGGATGGCGGAAGTTTCGCTGACCTTCGCAAACGAGGAGGGCGGCGGTCCTCCCGGCTACGAGACGTATGCCGAGATCCAGGTGACCCGCCGGACATTCCGGAACGGTGAGAGCGAGTTCTTCATCAACCGGATCCCCTGCCGCCTGAAGGACATCGCGGAGCTCTTCCTCGACACCGGCGCGGGCGCGCGCGGGTACGCGATCATCGAGCAGGGCAGGATATCCACGATCGTCAACGCCAAACCCGACGAGAAGCGATTGATCGTCGAGGAAGCGGCCGGGGTGGCCAAGTTCCGCGTACGCAGGAAGGAAGCGGAAAGGAAGATGGAGAGCACGCGACAGAACCTCGCGCGCGTGCGGGACATCCTCGAAGAGGTGAAGCGGCAGATCGGGAGCCTCGACCGGCAGGTCCGGAAGGCGGAAAAATACAAGGCGCTGAAGGAGGAGCTGCGCGGCCTGGACCTGCGGATAGCGGCGAGGAGGTTCCGCGAGCTGTCGATGATGCGGGCATCGGGAGGCGCGGAACTTTCCGCGCTGGAGGATTCACTCCTCTTTCTCCGGGCGGAGCTGTCCCGGCTCGAGTCGGAGGTGGAGTCCCGGCGGTTGCGCCACGCCGAGGCGGAGAGCGCAGTGCGTGATATGGGGATGACTCACGGAGCCTTGAAGGAGGAGGTCGCGCGCCGCGAGGAGGAGTGGAAAGCGAACGTGCGGCAGGCCGGCGATCTGCGCGGCCTGATCGAGGAAGCGGCGACGCTCGCCGCCGGGATCGACAGGGAGATCGCGGACCTTTCCCGGAGGCTCAAGGAGTCGCAGGAGGCCGAAACGCGCAGGCGCGAAGTCGTCGAGGCGGCCCGTGCCCGGTTTGCGGAACTTGGCAAGGATGCCGATGGGGCGGACGGCGAATACCGGCAACACAGGGATCTGTCGGACCGCGCAAAATACGATCTTATGGTTCGCGTGAATCTCCATTCCACCGCCATTTCCAGTGCGGGGTCGTACCAGCGGACCATCGACGACAACGAGCGGAAGCTTTCCCGGCTTGAGGACCAGGTCGGGTATGCCGTGACGGAGGCGGAGAAGGCGCAAAAGGATTTTGCCGAAGCGTCCGCGGCGGAGGCGTCCTCGCGGGAGGCGCTGGCTTTCGCCGAGCGGTCCTGGGAGGAGACGGGCGACCTCCTTGCGAAGGCGGTCGTGCGCACGGACGAGGTCGTGAAGGAGAGGGGCGAGGCGGAAGGCCGCCTTCAGGCGTCTTCTTCGCGGCTCGAAACGCTGTCCCGCCTGTATGAGCGGAAGGATTGGGCCACGTCCGGTGTGCGCGCCGTCCTGCGGCATTTCAACGGCCGGGGAAACGGAGGCGACGCGGAAGGCGACCACGGGATCTTCGGAGTCATCGGTGATCTTGTGGAGACGGACGCTTCATTCGAGAAAGCGGTCGAGGCGGTGCTCGGCGAGCGGATGCAGTCCATCGTCGTCCGTGACCAGCATGAAGGCCTTTCCGCTCTCCGTTACCTGAAGGAGAGCTGCGAAGGGCGGGGGACGTTCATGCCCGTGTCCCTTCGCACGCGCGAGGATGTTCAGTCGTATGAGGGAGAGGAAGGGGTGATAGCCCCGCTGACGGATATAGTCAGGGTCCCCTCCGAATGCCGCGATCTCGTGCGGGGCCTGCTCGGGGGAACGCTACTGGTCCGTGACATGGATTGCGCCCTGCGCCTGTGGAACCGCAACGGCGTCTGGAACACGTACGTCACCCTGGACGGGGACATGGTGACCGCGGAAGGAGCGCTGGTCGGCGGCTCGCTTGCCGATACCGGGTCGGGTATCCTTGCGGTCAAGCGCGAGATCCGCGAACTGGAAAAGGAGATCGCGGGTCTTGCCGGGGAGGCGGCGAGCCTCAAGGCGGACGAGGAGGAAACACGGCGCAGGAAGGCCGATCTCGAAGAGCGGAAGAACGAAGCGTTCCGCCTTCGCGAGGAATGCACGGGCGGTTTGCGGCAGGTCGAGCAGTCGCGGACGAGGCTCGAAGCCGCGCGCTCCCAGGCGGCGGAGAAGCTCGAAGGGCTCGTTCAGGAGCGGGATTATCAGAAGGCGGGTCTTGCGCGGATCCACGACGAGTATCGCGTATCGCAGGAGGCGGCGCAGCTCTCGGAGCAGGCCAAGGGCGAAGAGGAGGACCGCGTCCGGCGGCTCATCGCCGCGCTCGAGGAAAAGCGCATTGCGGCCGAGGAGGCCCGGAAAGCGTCACACGCGGCCGAGATCGAGCTGGCCGAGCTGTCCGGAAAGGACGATGCCGAGCGAAAGGCGCTCGAGGGGCTGACACAGGCGATCACGGAGAAAAGCGCTCTTTCCGCGGAGTGGATCCGGAGAAAGGCATCCTACGAGGAGAGGCTCGGAGCCCTGGAGGTGGCGATCGAATCGGGACGCGCG
>JAGVHM010000011.1 GCA_020056545.1 bacterium | reverse complement strand
GTGGGCGTGAAAGGCGTCCTGGGGCGTCATCGGCTTTTTCGCCATCTTCGCCAGCCGCTCCAGGCGGTTCTCGACGATCATCAGATCGGCGAGGATCAGTTCGTCTTCCAATTTTCGGTAACGGCTCATGATTTCGGCGATGGACGCCGCGGTGAACGCATCGACGACGTGGAGGAGCCCCTCGGCCCCGGAGAGGCTCTGCCGGACGGCGTCCCAGGCCTTCTCGCCGACCGCGTTCACGTCGCTGAAGGGGACTTTCGCGGGAGAGACCTTGACCGGTTTGAAGATCTCCACCAGGCGGTCGAAGCGGGCGTCCGGCACAGAAGCCAAGCCCCGGACGCAGGTCTCCCCGTGCATCTCCCGGCTCCGGACGCCGGTCATGATCTCGAAAAGGGTGCTCTTGCCGCTCTGGGGAAGCCCCAGGATACCAATTTCCATTGTTTATGGTTCCTTTTCAAGCGAAGGCCTTCTCAATTCGCGCCAGCGCCTCTTTTAGACGGGCGTCGGGGACGGTGAGCGAGATCCGGATGAACCCCTCGCCATACTGGCCGTAGGCGGTGCCGGACGCCACGACGACGGCCGCCTTCTCGAAGAGCCGGTTCGTGAACTCCAGCGAACCCATCCCCTTCGGCGTCGGAACCCACAGGTAGAAAGTCCCCTTCGGCGGATTGAAGTGGATCCCGATCTTCTTGAGCGTGGCCAGGACCCGCTCGCGCCGGCGTCCATAGATCGCCATCATGCGGTCGATGTTCCCCGACTCCTCGCGAAGCGCCTGGATCCCCGCGTACTGGATCGCGTTGAAGATCCCGGAGTCGGTGTTCTCCTTCACCTTGCTGATCGCGGCGATGAGTTCCGGATTCCCCACAGCCATGCCGATCCGCCAGCCCGTCATGTTGTAAGGCTTCGAGAGGGAGTTGAGCTCGACGCCCACCTCCTTCGCCCCGTCAGCGGATAGAAAACTGAGCCGTTCCTGGCCGTCGAAGACGACCTCGCTGTAGGGGTTGTCGTAGCAGACGGCGATGTCGTTCGCCTTGGCGAAGGCGACGAGCCGGTCGAAGAACCCCCGCGTCGCGCAGGCGCCGGTCGGGTTGTTGGGGTAGTTCAGGAACATCCCCCGCGCCTTTTTCCGAATCTCCGCCGGGATCTCTTCGAAGACGGGAAGATAATCGTTTTCCGGACGGAGCGGGACATTGTAAGGGATTCCGCCCCCCATCAGGATGCTCGCCCGATAGGCGGGATAGCCGGGGTCGGTCATCAGCACGATGTCGCCGGGGTTGATCCGGGCCATGACGAAGTGGTGGCACCCCTCCTTGGAGCCGATCAGGCCCAGGATTTCCGTCGCGGGGTCCAGGGTGACCCCATAGCGGGCCTCATACCAGCGGGCGACCTCCCGGCGGAAGGCGAACATCCCCTTCTCCTCATCCGTCGGATAGCGGTGGTTCTCCGGGTCGCGCGCCGTCCGGCAGAGCTCGTCGATGATCGAATCGGGCGTCGGCTCCACCGGGTCGCCGATCGCAAGGCTGATCACATCCACGCCGTCGGCCCTGGCCTTGGCGATTTTCTTCCTCAGCTCCATGAACAGGTAGGGCGGGATCTTCGTCAAGCGGTCTGCAATCTGCACTTCTATTCTCCTTTCTTCCAGGCTTCACGGCTACGTAAAAAGTCCATATGCTGCGTTGCGCTTCCTCCCTCGTCGTTGCGGCGTACACCAGGGTACGCCTCACTCCTCAGGAGTCGCGCGCCTTGCCTCTGGAGCTTTTTACGAAGCCGTCACAAATCAAGGCTCTCATATCTTTTTTCGAGAACACCAAGCTTCGTCCCAAAGTTTGCCTTGATAGACCACTGTGGCCTTTCCTTCAAGATAAACATTCGTAAAGCCGTCCGCCGTCCTTTCAAAATAGATCCGGAGAAGCTCGCCGCTCTGCACGCGCACATCCACTGGCGATTCGACGAGCCCCTTCCGGGCGGCGATCAGGGCGGCGGCGACGGAGCCGGTCCCGCAGGCCAGGGTCTCGTCCTCGACGCCGCGCTCGTAGGTCCGGACGCGGAGCGTGTGGTCGTCCACGACGGCGACGAAATTGGCGTTCGTCCCGGCGGGCTGGTAATGTTCATGACGGCGGATCGCCCGGCCGGTCGTGAACACATCGAAATCGTCGGGATCGCGGACGAAATGGACGACATGCGGGACGCCCGTGTTGATGCTGTGGACGAAGAGGGTCGTGTTTTCGATCCGGATCTCATCGTCCATGACCAGTGCGTACGGCTCGGTCAGGCGGAGTTTCACGACATCGCCCCGGACCTCGGCGTCGATGATCCCGGCGCCGGTCTCGAAGGACATCCGCTCCCCGGCGATCCCCAAAAGATAGGCGAAGCGGGCGACACACCGGCCGCCGTTTCCGCACATCTCCGCCTCGGAACCATCGGCGTTGTAAAACCGCCACCGGAAGTCGACCCGGTCGGACTTCTCGATGATAAAGAGGCCGTCCGCCCCCACGGAGACCTTCCGCTCGCAGACGCTCTTCACGAATTCAACGACATCCCCCACGGCAAGCGATCCGTCCCGGTTGTCGATCAGGATAAAGTCGTTCCCGCTTCCGCTCATCTTATAGAATTCGATCATCATCTTTTCCTCTATTGAGACTTTGAATTTCTGCCCTTCCTGTCATTGCGAGGAGCGGAGCGACGAAGCAATCTCATGGTTCATCGAATGGTTATGGGATTGCTTCGCCGGCCTTTGGCCTCCTCGCAATGACCAATGGCGCGTTTTTCAAAGCTCTCCTACTTTCCTGTTTTCCGTCCGGGTTATCCGGCGCGATAGCCGCCGAGGTTGGCCAGCGCGACGCTCCCCGGACTGATCACGGTTGGATCCACCATCACGTTGATGCAGGCGGTCTTCCCCGAGGCGAAGGCCGCCTCCAGGGCCGGCCGGATCTGGTCCGGCCGCTCGACGGCCAGGCCAAAACCGCCCAGGGCCTCGACCATGCGGTGGTAGTCCACGGGGCCGAGGCAGGTCCCGTCGGGGATGCAATGGCCCATCCGGAGCGTCTGGCTGTGGGCGATCATCCCCCAGCTCTGGTCGTTGGCGACGACCACCACGATCGGAAGCCCCTTGCGGATCGCCGTATGGAACTCCATGAAATTGAACCCGACCGATCCGTCGCCGATTACAAGAAGGACGCGGCTCTCCGGATGGCGGAGCTTTGCCGCATTGGCGAACGGTATCCCGACCGCGAGGCAGCCGTAGAGGCCCGAATCGAAATAATGCCCGCCCCGACGCACGGTTCGCGTCATCCCCATCCAGACCTGGGTATCGCCGCCGTCGGCGACCACGATGTCCTCCTCCCGGCCCATGAAGGTGTCGATCTCCCGGGCAAGGCGGAGCGGATGGATCGGCACGGCGTCGCTCGTCCAGAGCGGCTGCGTCGAGGCCTTTCCATCGACATCGGCCTTCCGGAGGGTCTCCACCCAGCCCTGAAACCGGCCGCGCAACCCATCGCCGCCCCGCTTGGCTTCAACGAGGCGGTTCAGCTCAACCAGAAGCGCCCGGACGTCGCCGACGACGCCCAGATCCACGCTGCGGTTCCGGCCGATCTCCTCCGCCTCGATGTCCGCCTGGATGAACTTGGCGTCCTTCCGGAAGATGTCGCCGAAGATGTAGAAAAGACTGAGGCGGCTCCCCAGGAAGAGGACCAGGTCGGCGCTCGCAAGCGCGAAGAAGGCGGCGCCGGGTCGGATCGCGAGCGAGGACTCGAAACATAACGGATGGGTGTCGGAGAGCGTCCCCCGTCCGGAGTTTCCGGTGAATACCGGAATGCCGGTCCGTTCCGCAAACGCGCGGAGGGGTTCTCCCGCATCGGCGTACCAGACGCCGCTGCCGGCGATGATCACCGGGG
>JAGVHM010000010.1 GCA_020056545.1 bacterium | reverse complement strand
GGCTTCAAGGCGACCGCCTGCATAGCGTCCGTCAAGCGGGCCACCGGGATGTCCCTGTTCTCGGTTGGCGGGAACCTGGGGTTTTCCATCGGCGCGCCCGCCGCCATATTCCTCGCTTCCCGGTACGGGCTGCACGGCGCCGCATGGTTGCTTGTCCCCGCCGTGCTCGCCGGGGTGCTCTTCCTGCCGGCGCTCCCGGACATCCGTCGGCGGATCGCGGAAGTCTCCGCCAGGCCCGAATCGCCCGCCCGAAACGGCGTTGAACGTCCGCTCTACGCCGTCTCGCTGATCGTCCTGATCGTCATCTTCCGCTCCTGGACGCATCTTGGGCTGGCCACCTACATCCCGTTCCTCTACCGCGCTCAGCTTTCGAGCCATCCGGAATTCGTCGCCACCCTGCTTTTCTTTTTCCTCGGAGCGGGGACGGCGGGCACGCTCCTGGGCGGGCTTTTGGCCGACCGGATCGGGCACCGGAAAATGGTTTTCCTCTCGATGGCGCTCCAGGTCCCGCTGATCCACCTTTTCCTCAACGCGCAGGGTTGGCTCGTCTTCGTCCTGGCCGCCGCCGTGGGAGCCGTAATCGTCTCGACCTTCTCGGTGACGATCGTGATGGCGCAGGAGCTTTTCCCCCGCCGGATGGCGACGGCGGCGGGTACGATCGCCGGGTTCGCGATCGGCACGGGAGGGATCGGGGTTACCATCCTGGGAGCGGTGGCTGACCGTTACGGAGTCCCCGCGGCTGTTCACCTCATAAACGTTCTGCCCGCCGCCGGCGCGATCCTGGCGCTATTCCTTCCCCTCCCCTGGAAGCAGAAGATGGAATAGAATTAATTGCCGGTCTAATCTGCAATCAGTTCCTGCAGCGAGGAGAGATGGAATGGGCGAAGGACAGGACGGAATCAGCAACAGTGGGAAGGGGAATTCCCGCCGGAAGAAGGCGCTGGCCATCTTCGCGGCCGCCACGCTGGTGACTGTCGGCTCCGGCGCATTCTACTGGTGGTACCGCCAAACCCACATATCCACCGAAGACGCCTTCGTGGAGGGGAGGATCCACCCCGCAGCCGCCCGGATCCAGGGGACGGTGGTCGCCGTGCTTGTCGAGGACAACCAGCCGGTGAAGAAGGGCCAGCCGCTCGTCCGGATCGACCCGGCGACGTACGACGTACGTGTCTCCGCGGCCTCCGCGGCCCTGTCTTCCGCGTCGGCCGACCTGTCCTCGGCCCGTTCCGACGCAAATGCCGGCCGGGAGGACCTTAATGCCGCTCAGGCCCAGATCGCCCAGACGCGTGCGGCGGTCGAGGCGGCCCGGGCGAAGGTGGCTCTCGCGGATGCCCGGCTTGCCCAGGCCGACCGGGATACGGAACGCGCGAGAAACCTGTTCGAGCGTCACTCGATAAGCAAAGAGAGGAACGAGAAAACCCAGACGGAAAGCGAGGTGGCGAAAGCGCAGGCAGACCTTGCACGCCAGGAGCTGCGCCTGGCGGAAGCGGCCATTCCCACACAGGAAGCGTCCATTGCCCAACGGAAGGCGGTGGTCCTGCAACGGGAAGCCCGGATCGGCCAGAGGGAAGCGGACGTCAGGCAAAAGGATTCCGTGCTCGCCGAGGCGAAGCTTTTCCAGGGGTACGCGGAGGTCGTAGCGCCAGCGGACGGATACGTGACCCGGAAGAGCGTGGAGGCCGGACAGGTGGTCTCCGCGGGCCAGCCGCTGCTGGCGGTCGCCGCCCTCTCCGACGTCTGGGTGGTCGCCAACTACAAGGAGACCCAGATCGAGAAGATAAAGGTCGGCCACTCCGTCAGCATCCGGGTGGACACCTACCCCGGTAAGAAGTTCAACGGCAAGGTCGAGAGCATCATGGCGGGGACCGGCTCCGCGTTCTCGCTCTTTCCGCCGGAGAACGCCACGGGGAACTATGTAAAGGTCGTGCAGCGGGTGCCTGTGAAGATCGTCCTCGAAAAGGGCGAGGACCCGGAGCGGCTCCTGCGGATAGGAATGTCCGTCGAGCCGACGGTGCTCGTCAGATAGGCATAAAACGATGAACGGAGGGAACCGGCTCGGCAACGCGGTCGGCGCGATGCGCGATAGCAAGTGGATCGTCGCCGTCACCGTGATGCTCCCCACGCTCATCGAGATCATCGACGTGAGCGTGGCGAACGTATCCCTCGACCACATCCGCGGGTCTCTGTCGGCCGGCATCGACGAGGCGGGGTGGGTCCTGACCTCCTATCTCGTCTCCAACGCCATCATCATCCCGATGACAGGCTGGTTCGCCCGCACCTTCGGCCGCAAGCGGTATCTCCTTTTTTCCATATCTCTCTTCACGGTCGCCTCCTTCATGTGCGGCTCAGCCACGAGCCTGGGGATGCTCGTCTTCTGCCGCGTCCTGCAGGGTATCGGAGGGGGGGCGCTCCAGCCGATCTCGCAGGCGATACTGCTCGAATCGTTCCCGCCCAAGGAGCACGGCATCGCCATGGCGATCTTCGGCATCGGGGCGATGTTCGGGCCGATCGCGGGTCCCGTCATGGGCGGATACATAACGGATACGTTGTCGTGGAGGTGGATCTTCTACGTCAATATCCCGATCTGCCTGTTGGCCGTGTTCATGGTGACGCTGTTCATACATGACCCTCCCTACCTGAAGCGTGCGGAAAAGGTGAAGGTGGACACGTGGGGGATCGCATTGCTGACCGTGGGGATCGGCGCGCTCCAGATCGTGCTCGACAAGGGGCAGCGGGAGGACTGGTTCCAGTCGGACTTCATCCTCGTCTTTTCCGCGGTGGCGGTGCTGGCCCTGGCGCTTTTCGTGATCGTCGAGCTGTACTACGCCGAGCACCCCATCGTCGACCTGCGTGCGTTCCGGAACGTGTCGTTCACAACCGGCAACGTGGTCATGTTCATCGCCTTCTTCAACCTGTTCGGGGGGATCGTGCTTCTTCCGCTCTACGCGCAGATCCTTCTCGGGTACACTTCCTACCTCGCGGGCATGATCCTCTCGCCGGGAGGGATCGCCACACTCATCGTCATGCCGATCGTCGGCAAGCTCATCATGAAGCGGAACCCGAAGTACCTGCTGACTTTCGGGATGGCATTGTGCGCTCTTTCCACCTACATGATGTCCCGCTTCAGCCTCGGCGCGGACTTCTCCTCGCTCATGTGGCCCAGGATCTACCTGGGAATAGGGATGGGATTCCTGTTCATCCCGCTCACTACCCTGACGCTTTCATCGATCCCCAGGCCCCAGATGGGGAACGCGACCTCGATCTACAACCTTCTGCGGAACCTGGGGGGCTCATTCGGAGTGGCATTCGCGACGACGATGTTCGTCCGGCGCGCGCAGGTACACCAGAGCCACATGACGGAGCACCTCACCGGTTACGACCGCACGTTCCAGACGGCCATCGGATACGGGAAGGAACTGCTCGCCGGGCGCGGAATACCGGAAGGCGCCCTTGAGCCGACGGTCATGCGGAGTATCTACGGACAGGTCGTACGCCAGGCGACCGCCCTGGGGTTCAATGACGCTTTCTTCATACTTTCCATGATGATGGTCTTGATACTGCCGCTGGTCCTGCTCATCCGCCGACCCGCGCATCAGGATGCCCCGCCCTCCGCTGGACATTGATCACGAGGAAGCGCGTGTATTGAATGGCGCCGGTTTGCGGTATACTTCATGGGACACCGACCCGGCGTCCGTTCACTTATCGACCCCACCGGCAACATGCGCCGCCATGTCGCGGCAGGAGGGTCGCCATGGGCATCCCGGAAAAGCTGGCCCGTTTCCTACAGGAACGCAATCTTCCCTTCAAGGTCACCACTCAACCGGAGGCGTTCACCGCGCAGCAGTCGGCGCAGGCGGCTCAGGTGTCGGGCCGCGCCTACGCCAAATCGGTGCTGGTGAACGTCGACGGCAAGATCTGGATGGCGGTCGTCCCCGCCACCGAGCGTGTCGACCTCGCCCGAATGCAGAAGTGCCTCGAGGCGAAAAAGGTCAAGCTTGCGAGCGAGGCGGAGTTCTCCCCCCTGTTCCCCGACTGCGACCTGGGTGCGATGCCTATCTTCGGGTCGCTGTACGGCGTTTCCGTCCTGGTGTCGCACGAACTGACGGAGAACGATGAGATCGCCTTCACGGCCGGGACCCACAGGGACATAGTGCGCCTGAAGATAGGCGATTTCCTCGCCGCCGAGAAGCCCAGGGTCTGCGAACGGGAGGCGATCCTGGCTTGACACCCCGCGGGCGCCCCCCCTATAATTCCCTGACCGACTGAGCACTCACTCGGTCAGGCGGAAAGGGGGGGCCGTGGGGAAGACACGTAAGCGCTCCGCCATCCTGGCGGTCGCATCGCGCCTGTTCGCCGAAAAGGGTTACGCCAACACCCCAACCTCGGAGATCGCCCGTGAAGCGGGCGTCGCCGAGGGGACCCTTTACCACCACTTCGACAGCAAGGACGGCATCTTCCTTTCCATCTTCAACGAGACCGTGGACGGCTACATAGCCGGGGTGGAAAATCTGATCGGCCGGGGTAAGAACGGAAGGGAGTCCCTGCTCGACCTCATCCGCCATCATTTCGACTATCTCCGTGCTCACGAGGCGCAGTTTCTCACCATCCTGAGGGAGTCCCCGGAGCGCATCGGCCGTCGGAAGACCGCCTCGTCCGCCGTCCGCAGGAAGAAGTTGAGCCGCCTGACCGGACAGATGACGGAGATCTTGGAGCGGGGATCGGCCGACGGGTCGCTCCTCCTTCGGTATTCCGCCCGGGACACCGCGGAGATGCTGCGCGGCATCCTATATGGAACCACGCGCCACAGGATGCTCGGGATCATCGACGTCCCCCTTCCCCGCCTTGCGGAGATGCTCACGGACTTCTGCCGGCATGCGCTCACCCCACCGCCAAAGGGGCGCGCGGAACGACATGGGGGTGAAAAACATTGATGTCCACCCGTATCATCGCTTCAGCGACCTGTGCGGCGCTGGCGCTGCTCTCAGGCCTTATTTCCACGTCCCTTGCGAACAATACGGCGTGGAGCATCGATAATGTCGTGCGGATCGCCGTGGCAAGTCACCCCCTCATCAGCCAGGCCGACGCGGAGATTCTGGCGGCGGGAGCACGCAAGGGGCAGGCGGAATCGGCCTACTATCCGGTCGTGGGGCTTTCGACCGGCTACTCGCGCAGCCGGAGCTTCTCCCCGTTTTCCCACCAGAGCTCCACCATCGCATCGGAGTTCCTGCAGGGGACCGTGTCCCAGACGATCACCGACTTCGGCCGCACCGGTGCGGCGGTTGACAAAGCGGGCGCCCTTCTTTCCTTTGCGAAGGAAACCGGCAGGTCGGCCCGAGCGGACGTCGCATTCGGCGCGAAGGCCGGTTATTACAGCGTCCTGCGGGCGCAGCGGATAATGGAGGTGGGCCTGGAAACCGTGCGGCAACGGGAATCCCTCCTGCGGCAGGCAAAAGCCTACTACGATGCCGGGATCCGGGCGAGGATCGACGTCGCCCGCGCGGAGGCCAACCTGTTCCAGGCCCGCGCGGAGCTGACCGCGGCGGAGAACGACCTCCATCTCGCAAGGATCACTCTCTTGAACCGCATGGGGATCGAAGGCCCCAGGGACTTCACGCTCAAGGACTCATTCTCCAATGAATCTTTCCCCGGCACGCTCGAGGAGTGGGTTAAGGATGCCGAGACCGGTCGGCCTGAACTGCGGGCGCTGCTGGAAAAGGAACGCGCCGCGGAGATGGCCCTGCGCGCAGCGAGGGC
>JAGVHM010000121.1 GCA_020056545.1 bacterium | reverse complement strand
GGCCACGGCCGGTACCTCGCCTTCTATCTTCTTTGCGGCGCAGCGTCGTTTCTGGCGCAAATACTCATTCAGTCGAACTCGATGGTTCCCAATGTCGGAGCATCCGGGGCAATCGCAGGCGTTCTCGGCGCCTACATCCTTCTCTTCCCCCGCGCCCGCATCGTGACGCTGCTGCCGATCATCATCTTCTTCACGGTCGTGGAAATTCCCGCATACGTCTTCCTCGGAATCTGGTTCCTCATACAGTTCGCCAGCGGTGCGGCGTCGCTCGGAAGCACATCGGCTCTCTCCGGCGGTGTGGCGTGGTGGGCTCATATCGGGGGGTTCCTCACCGGGATGCTGTTACTCCGGCTCATGGCCCCCCGGGGGGCCGCGCGGAGGCCCGTCGTTGTCTGACAATTCCCTTGACACTAAAGTTCCTTTCAGACCTAATGAGAAAAATACTTATGCAGACGGATCTACCGGCTGCCATGCTCCCCGGCAACCGGGAACCTGATAAAACTCTCCAAGGAGGGAAAGAGATGACGAAGGCGGATCTGGTCGGTTCCATGGCGGACTCGGCGGGCGTCAGCAAAGCCGTGGCGGAGAAAGCGCTCAACGGATTCATCTCCGCGATCGGAAAGGCGTTGAAGAAGGGCGACAGGATAGCCCTTACGGGTTTCGGCACCTTCAGCGTGAGCAACCGGAAGGCCCGGATGGGGCGCAACCCACAGACCGGCGAGCAGATAAAGATCAAGGCGGCGAAGGTACCCAAGTTCTCGGCGGGAAAGTCACTTAAGGAAACGGTCGGCGGAAAGAAGAAGTAACCACAGGTTCCCGCGAACCGAATAACCGATTCCCCGGCCGCGCGTCGCACGTGGCCGGGGATTTTTGTTGCCGAAGGTATTTAGTAGCGGCGACACGCCGCCGATTCCTCTGTTTTTCAAAGCGGCAGGCGTCGGGACGGTCCTGTGTGAGGTCATGTCTAAAGCACAACGGAACCTGGTTATTCAGCAGGCGTAGTTGGGCCGAGAAGAGAGCTCAGGACCGTCCCGGTTTTCGTTGGGGCGGCCGCCAGGGGGTGCCCTCATATTCTCGAAAATCCTGCCGGCAATCTAAAGGAGGAATCTCCGCATGACGGCGATCATCGACGTGCACGCAAGGCAGGTGCTGGACTCGCGGGGGAATCCCACCGTGGAAGTGGAGGTCCGTCTGGAGTCCGGGGCGGAAGGACGCGCGATCGTCCCCTCTGGGGCGTCGACGGGCACCCGGGAAGCGGTGGAGCTCAGGGACGGCGACCCGAAACGGTACCTGGGCAAGGGAGTCCTGAAGGCGGTCCGCAACGTGAACAAGGAGATCGCCCCGGAACTTCTCGGCCTCGATGCCACGGAGCAGTCCTACATCGACAAGGTGCTGATCGAGCTTGACGGCACCGCAAACAAGGGGAAGCTCGGGGCCAACGCCATCCTGGGGGCCTCGATGGCCACGGCTAAAGCGGCTGCGGAGGCCTGCGGGCTGCCGTTGTACCAGTACATCGGCGGCGTCGGCGGGCGGACGCTTCCCGTGCCGATGATGAACATCATCAACGGCGGCTCCCACGCGGACAACAACATGGACATTCAGGAATTCATGGTCATGCCGGTGGGCGCATCCTCCTTCTCCGAGGCGCTGCGGATGGGCGTCGAAACGTTCCACAACCTGAAGAAGGTGCTCAAAGGCAAGCGCCTGAACACCAACGTGGGGGACGAGGGCGGCTTCGCCCCGCTCCTCAAGTCGAACGCCGAGGCGATCGAGGTGATCCTCGAGGCGATCACGAAGGCCGGGTACAAGCCGGGCAAGGAGATCGGGATCGCGCTCGACGCCGCGGCCTCCGAGTTCGGGGAGAAGGGGAAATACACCTTCAGGAAGTCGGACGGATCGAAAAAGGACGCGGAGGGGATGGTCCGGTTCTACGAGGACCTGTGCCGCCAGTACCCGGTACTCTCCATTGAGGACGGCTTCTCCGAAGACGACTGGGACGGCTGGAAGCTGTTCACGAAGGAGATGGGGAAGAAGATCCAGATCGTCGGCGACGATGTTTTCGTGACGAACCCGAAGATCCTGCGCAAGGGGATCGAGGAGAAGGCGGCGAACTCCGTCCTCATCAAGCTGAACCAGATCGGCACGGTGACCGAGACGATCGACGCCGTCGAGATGGCGAAGCGGGCCGGATGGACCGCAGTGGTTTCGCACCGCTCCGGAGAAACGGAGGACAGCACCATCGCCGATCTCGTCGTGGCCCTGAACACCGGGCAGATCAAGACGGGATCGGCCTCCCGCACCGACCGGATGGCGAAGTACAACCAGCTGCTCCGGATCGAGGAGGAGTTGGGACCGGCGGCGCGGTTCCCCGGGAGGGAAGTGTTCTATAATATCTGAGATGAAGCGCAGGTTCGTCGCACTGATCGTGCTGGACGGCTGGGGCTATCGCGAGGAGACGGAGGCGAACGCCATCGCACTAGCCGACACGCCGTTCTTCGACCGTTTGTGGGCGGAGTTCCCCCACACGCTCATCGAGGCGTCCGGGGAGCGCGTCGGGCTGCCCGCGGGGCAGATGGGCAACTCGGAGGTGGGACATCTCAACCTGGGGGCCGGCCGGGTAGTCTACCAGGACCTGGTCCGGATCTCGAAGTCGATACGCACGGGAGAGTTCTTCCACGCACCGGTTTTCTGCGATGCGATGGACGCCGCGAGGGACCGGGGGAGGAGCCTCCACCTCGTTGGGCTCCTCTCGGACGACGGAGTCCACTCGCTCCACACCCACCTGTACGCTCTCCTGGAAATGGCGAAGCGGCGGCGGGTTCCGCGGGTGTACGTGCACGCGATCCTCGATGGGCGGGACACCCCTCCGACCAGCGGGATCCGCCACCTTGAGAGCCTGCTGGCGAAAACGAGGGAGATAGGGACGGGAGAGGTCGCGACCGTCGGGGGACGATACTTCACGATGGACAGGGATAACAGGTGGGACCGGGTGGAGCGCGCCTTCCGCGCCATGGTTCGCGGGGAAGGGAAGGAGAGCGCCGACCCGATGGATTCCGTTGTCGCATCATACGCGGCGGGAAAGACCGACGAGTTCATGGAGCCGGCGGTGATAGTTCGGGATGGCCGCCCAGTCGGGCGCATCACGCAGGGAGATTCGGTGATTTTCTTCAACTTCCGCGCCGACCGCGCCCGGGAGATCACCCGCGCCCTCACGATGGAGGCATTCGACAGGTTCCCGCGTCCCGAGCGCCTGGATCTCGCCTACGCATCCATGACCGTATACGATGAAACCTTCCATCTCCCCGCGGCGTTCATGCCGCAGACCATGGACAATATCCTGGCCTCCGTATTCGCCGCCAACGGCGTCCGGAACCTGCGCATATCCGAGACGGAAAAATACGCGCACGTGACCTACTTCTTCAACGGGGGAGAGGAGAAGGTGTTTCCCGGCGAAACACGCGTTCTCATCCCGTCCCCGACGGTCCCGACCTACGATCTGCAGCCGGAGATGAGCGCATATGAAGTGAGTGAGCGGGCGGAGGCGGAGGTCGCGTCGGGGAATTACGACGCGATGATCCTGAATTTCGCCAACGGGGACATGGTCGGCCACACGGGGATCCTCTCCGCCGCGATCAGGGCGATAGAATCCGTCGACGAAAACCTGCGCCGCGTGGTGGAAAAGATCTGGGAGCGCGGGGGAGCCGCCATCGTCACCTCTGACCACGGAAACGCCGAACTGATGACGGATCCGGTCACAGGTGAGCCGCACACCGCGCACACGACCAATCCCGTCCCCCTGATATTCGCGGACCCATCGGGGAAGGGGATCGCGCTGAAGGAGGACCGGGCGCTGGAGGACCTGGCCCCCACCCTCCTCCGGCTGTTGGAAATACCCGCTCCGGCGGAGATGACAGGGCAGGACCTGCGGTGAGCCTGTTTTCGAAGGATAGAAGGCGAAAGGAGAGACGTCAGCGAATGGCAACAGTCATTTTCACTGTCCAGAGCGGCAGGGACCCCTCGAAGGTTTCCTCGCCAGTGACCGGAACCGTAAAGGACCTGTCGCCGCTGGGGATGTCGGTCGTCACGCCGAAGATCGCGCCCGACGGCATCCACATAATGTACGACACCCTGATGACCACTCACAACCGGATAGACGCGACCGTATTCGTCGAGGGAGATCCCCCGGTGAGGGTTTCAGGGAGGGTCGTCTGGTTCCGGGGGGCCGACGAGCCGAAGGGGGCGTACATCTTCGGAATGAAGTTCGATAAATCCAAGGGCGAATTCGAGGAAGGCTTGAGCCTCCGGTAGCGCACCCGGCCATATTTACGCTTGCCTTGGAAAAACGTCCGGATATACTGTGGGTTTCCGCAAGCGGGATGGTTACTTGCGTGCGAGAGTGGCGGAATGGCAGACGCGCCGGACTTAGGATCC
>JAGVHM010000096.1 GCA_020056545.1 bacterium | reverse complement strand
GTACGATCAGGGACGCCCCCAGCATGGAGTCGCCGGCAGCGAAGACCCCCGGAGTGGAGGTCATGCCGTCAGGGTCTACTTTCAGGTTCCCCCTGGCGTCCAGTGCGGGTCCGAGGTCTCGGACGAGGGGGCCATGCTCGACGTGGACGAACCCCATGGCGAGCAGGACAAGATCGGCCGGCTGCTCGAACTCGGTTCCCTGGATCTCGCTGAAACTTCGGCGTCCGGATGCATCGGGGTCCGACCAGGAGAGCTTCGCGCACCGGAGCTTCTTCACGGTGTTCCCCTCCCCGACGCACTCCTTCGTGACGATGCTCCAGAGGCGGGTGCATCCCTCTTCGTGGGAAGAGGAGGTGCGCATGACGACCGGCCAGGTCGGCCAGGGGTTGTAGGTTTCGCGGGTTGCGGGAGGGATCGGCAGAAGCTCGATCTGGGTTATGGATGCGGCTCCCTGGCGGCGGCTAGTACCAACGCAGTCCGACCCGGTATCGCCCCCACCGATGACGACGACATGCTTCCCCTGTGCGGTGATCTCATGGGCCGGAGAGATCGTGGCACCCGCGTTGCGACGGTTCTGCTGCGTCAGGAAATCCATCGCGAAGTGGATCCCCGAAAGTGAACGGCCGGGAACGGACAGGTCGCGCGGGACGGTCGCCCCTGCGGCGATGAGAATGGCGTCGAAGTTGCGCCGCATGTAGGTGACGGAGAGGTCTATGCCCGCGTTCACACCGGTTTCGAAAGCCACCCCCTCGGCGCGGATCTGCTCGAGGCGCCGGTCGATCACCCACTTCTCCATCTTGAAGTCGGGGATGCCGTACCGCAGAAGCCCCCCGATACGGTCCGCCTTCTCGAAAACGATGACGTCGTGCCCCGCGCGCGCGAGCTGCTGGGCGGCGGAAAGGCCTGCCGGCCCCGACCCGACGACAGCCACCTTCTTTCCGGTCTTCCGGGAGGCGGGCTGAGGCACGATCCATCCTTCCTCCCACCCGCGTTCGACGATCTGAAGCTCGATGTGCCGGATAGTGACCGGTTCCTGGTTGATAGAGAGCGTGCACGCGTCCTCGCACGGGGCGGGGCACACCCTTCCCGTGATCTCCGGGAGGTTGCAGGTGGCGTGCAGCAGGTCCAGCGCCTTGCGCCAGTGCTTCCTGTAGATGAGGGCGTTCCAGTCGGGGATGCGGTTTTTCACCGGACAGCCGTACGAGTGGCAGAAGGGGATCCCGCAGTCCATGCACCGGGCCGCCTGCTGAACCAGGCGGCTCGGCGGCAGCATCTCCTCTATCTCCGAAAAGTCGCGTACGCGATTCTCGACGGGACGGTGCGGGGGATCTTCCCTCGGGAATTCCAGGAACCCGGTCGGCTTAACCACGGAAGACCTCCTCGGTGGCCGACACGGTCTCGTTCTCGGGATGTTCATCGAGCCGCATCCGTTCGAGGACCTTCCGGTAATCGGTGGGCATCACCTTCACGAACTGGGGGAGCCTTGCTTCCCAGTTGTCGAGGATCATCGCGGCCCGCGGGCTCTGCGTGTACAAAAGATGGTTTTCGAGCATGGAGCGCAGCTGCAGCTTGTCTTCTTTCGCCCAGACGCTCTCCACGTCGACCATGTCGAGGTTGCACCGGGTGTCGAACAGCTCCGTCTCGTCGAATACGTAGGCGACCCCCCCGCTCATACCCGCCGCGAAGTTTACTCCGGTCGTTCCCAGGACCACCACGACTCCGCCGGTCATGTACTCGCAGGCGTGGTCTCCCACCCCCTCGACGACCGCCTTCGCCCCGCTGTTGCGGACGGCGAACCGCTCTCCGGCGGTTCCGTGGAGATAGAGCTCCCCCCCGGTGGCGCCGTAGAGCACAACATTGCCGGCGATCACGTTCCGGTGGGGGAGGAATCCCGCGTCGGCCGGCGGGGACACGACGATCCTCCCTCCCGACATCCCCTTGGCGAGATAGTCGTTGGTGTCGCCCACCACCTCGATGGTGACGCCGGGAGACAGGAAGGCGCCGAGGCTCTGGCCCGCCGATCCCGTGAAGCGGAAGGATATCGTGCCGTCGGGGAGGCCCCGGGCGCCGTGCCTGCGGGCGATCTCTCCGCTCAACGCCGCCCCGACGGAGCGGTGCACGTTGCGGATCGGCATCTCGATGAGGATCCGCTCCCCGGTGTCGATAGCCTTTCTTGCTCGCCGGATAAGCTCGTTGTCCAGGTTGGACTCGAGGCCGTGGTCCTGGCTGCGGACGCAGCGCATCGGGAACTCCCGGCCGTCGCCTGCGGGCAGGAGGACCGCGCTGAAATCGAGGTCCCGGGTCTTCCAGTGGTCGACCGCCGGCTGGACCTCGATCAGGTCCACCCTGCCGATCATCTCGTCCATCGTCCGGAAGCCGAGCTCCGCCATGTGCTCGCGCAGTTCCTGCGCGAGGAACCGGAAGAACCGCTCCACGAACTCCGACTTTCCGTCGAACCGGGCGCGCAGGACCGGGTCCTGCGTGGCCACCCCGACGGGGCAGGTGTTCAGGTGGCACTTGCGCATCATGACGCAGCCCAGAGTGACCAGGACCGTGGTGCCGAAGCCGAACTCCTCCGCCCCCATTAGCGCCGCGATGACCAGGTCCCTGCCGGTCTTGAGCTGGCCGTCGACCTGCACGCGGATGCGGTCGCGCAGCCGGTTGTTGATGAGAGCCTGCTGGGTCTCCGCCAGGCCGAGCTCCCACGGGAGCCCGGCGTGCTTGATCGATGTCAGCGGGGACGCGCCGGTTCCGCCGTCATGGCCGGAGATGAGAACGAGGTCGGCCTTGGCCTTTGCGACTCCGGCTGCGATCGTGCCGACCCCTACCTCCGATACCAGCTTCACGGAAATGTTTGCTTGCGGATTCACCGACTTCAGGTCGTGGATGAGCTGCGCCAGGTCCTCGATGGAGTAGATGTCATGGTGCGGCGGGGGGGAGATGAGGGTCACCCCCGGCGTTGTGTGACGCACGCGCGCGATCTCGGGGCTC
>JAGVHM010000166.1 GCA_020056545.1 bacterium | reverse complement strand
GTCCGCGAGAAATGTGACCTTCCCGCGCGCCGGGGAGACCCGGGAAGCCGGAAGCCCGGGGTCCCCGGAGAGTACGCCGCGCAGCGCCCGGGCCTTCTCCTTGCCGCTCGCCAGGAATACAACCTGCGCAGCGGCGTTGATCAGCGGCAGCGTCATGGTGACACGGCGGACGGGAGGGTCGCCGGCCGCATCCGTCGCAATGAACCACGCGGCGCCCTCTTCGTAAGGGACGCCAGGGAACAGCGAGGCGGTGTGCCCGTCAATTCCGATCCCCAGCAGTATCGCGTCGAACCGCGGAAAACCGCCCTGAGGGCGCGGATACGCCGCCCTGAGCGCCTCCTCGTAACGGCGCGCGCCCTCTTCGGGCCCGGAAAGCCCCGTGTCCACGTGATGGAAGTGCCCCGCCGGAACCGGTGCGCGGGACAGAAGCGACTCGAGAAGCATCCTGCCATTGCTTCGCGAGTCCTCCGGCGGGACCCACCGCTCGTCCACCTGGTAGAAGTGAACGAGGTCCCACGGGAAGCGCGACCGGTACGGTTCCGCCGAGAGGAATTCGTACATCCGACGCGGCGTCTCTCCGCCGGAGAGGGCAACGTGGATCCGGGGAGCCGAATTCCCGGACCGGGAAAGCGTCGCCGCCCGCTCCCGGACGATCCCCCAGAACCGGCCGGCCGCCGCACGTGCCAGTTCCTCGGGCGAAGGGAGAACGAACAACCGCTCCGCTGTGATGCCGTTTCCGTTTGTCACGGCCGCCGCCACCGGTCTCTTCCTTCCTGAAGGAGCGCGTCGGCCTCGGGAGGCCCCCATCCGCCGGCGGGATAAAAACGGAGTCCGTGCCCCGGATCTCCCTCCCAGCGGCGCAGGAACGGGTCGAGGAGCGTCCATGAGGTTTCCACATCCTCTTCCCGCGGGAAGAGGGTCGGGTCGCCGTGCATCACGTCGAGCAGGAGCCTGCCGTAAGCGGGCGTGCTTCTGGCGCCGAACGCCTCCCGATACGTGAAGTGGAAATCGACCGGCCGCACGCACACGCCTGGCCCCGGCTCCTTTGCGCAGAACCGAAGGAAGATCCCCTCCTCCGGCTGGATGTTGATCACGAGGAGGTTCGAATCGATCTGGCCGCATTCCGTATCCTTGAACAGAAGCGAGGGGGCGGGACGGAACTGTATCGCAATTTCGGATACCTTCCTGGCCATCCGCTTCCCCGTGCGCAGGTAGAAGGGTACGCCTGCCCAGCGCCAGTTGTCGACCGAAAGACGAAGGGCCGCATACGTCTCGGTGAAGGAATCCGGGGAGACGTTCTTCTCCGCCCGGTATGCCGGGACCTTCTTTCCTCCCGTCTCCCCCTCGACGTACTGTCCCCTGACGCACACATCTCCCACGCGCTCGTCCGCCACGCGCCCGATCGACTTAAGGAGCTTCAGTTTTTCTCCCCGCACGTCGTCGCCATCGAGCGAGTTCGGCGGCTCCATCGCCACGAGGGCCATGAGCTGGAGGAGATGGTTCTGTATCATGTCACGGACCGCGCCCGCGTCGTCGTAGTAGTCGCCCCTTCCTTCCACGCCCAGAGTTTCGGCCACGGTGATCTGTACGTGATCGATGTAGTTCCTGTTCCACACCGGCTCGAAGATCCCGTTGCCGAACCGGAAGACGAACAGGTTCTGAACGGTCTCCTTGCCGAGGAAGTGGTCGATCCGGTACACCTGCCCGTCGTGGAAGACGCCGAGCATCTCCCTGTTGAGCGCGCGGGCGCTAGCCAGGTCCCGCCCGAAAGGCTTTTCCACGATCACCCGGCGGAAGCCGGGAAGGTCCTCCGAAGGGACCGCCAGTTTCGTTTCGCCTATCTTTCGAACAAGGGAGACGTAATGCCTCGGGGCGACGGCGGAGTAGAAGATGATGTTGCCGGGTATCCCCCTGGCGGCGCACAGCGACCGGATCCTCTCGCGGAGAGCCGGGTAGCTCCCGGGGTCCTCGAGGTCCGCGGAATGGTAATGAAGCCCGGCGGCGAAATCATCCCACCGGGAGGCGTCGAATTTCGCCTCGCCTGTTTCCCGCGCGCAATCCCTCAACATCGCCCGGAATGCTTCGTCAGCGTAGGGGGTGCGTGAAACGCCGAGCACGGCGAAACGTTCCGGAAGAAGCCCGTCCAGGAAAAGCCCGAACAGGTCCGGTATGAGCAGCCGCCTGGTCAGGTCCCCCGAAGCGCCGAAGATGACGAGCAGGCTCGGTGGGGGTGGCTCGGTCCCGGCGCGCGGGGCCGGCGGCGAGGCGCCGATCGGATCGGCTCCCATCGGTCTATCCTTTCCTGCGCTCCGGGGCCGCTTCCTTGACGGCGTGTCCCCCGAACTCGTTGCGCAGCGCCGCCAGCATCCGCATGGCGAATGAACTGTCCTGCCTGGACAGGAAGCGCATGTACAGGGAGAGCCCTATCGACGGGAGCGGCACCCCGGCCTCGATCGAACGTTCCACGGTCCAGCGGCCTTCCCCCGAATCTTCCACGTAAGGAGCAAGCCCCGAGAGGGACGGGTCGCGCGACAGCGCCCGGCCGGCGAGCTCGAGCAGCCACGACCGAACGACGCTCACCCTGTTCCACAGGGCGGCGACAGCCGGCAGGTCCAGAGGGAACGGTGCGGTCTGCAGCAGCTCGAACCCCTCGGCGTACGCCTGCATCATCCCGTACTCGATCCCGTTGTGTACCATCTTCACGAAGTGGCCGGCCCCGTGCGGCCCCATGTACGCATAGCCGTCCGGCGGGGCCAGGGATTCAAACACGGGGGAAAGAAGGCGGAACGCACCCTCGTCGCCGCCGACCATCAGGCAGTACCCTTCCGAAAGCCCCCAGATCCCGCCGCTCGTTCCCGCATCGAGGAATCGGATGCCGCGCTCGCCGAGACGCTTCGCGCGACCGGGGGCGTCCTTGTACTTCGAGTTCCCGCCGTCGACCACGACGTCTCCTTCGGAGAGCAGCCTTGCGAGGTCTTCCACGTTTTCGTCCACGGGAGCCCCGGCCGGCACCATAAGCCACACGATTCTCGGTGTGGACAGCAGCCCCACGGCTTCCTTGAGAGTGGCCGCGGGAACGGCCCCTTCCCTGGATGCCTCTTCGACGGACGCGGAGGACCGGGCGAACGCCACCACCTCATGCCCGCCGCGCAGCAGGCGCCGGGTCATGTTCAGTCCCATCTTCCCCAGGCCGACCATCGCGATCCGCATGGTTTTCCCTCCGTCCGGCGGCGGCGCCGGTCTCAGACGTTTCTAGCGCCTCGCCTCCGAGAGCCTGCGCTCGATCGCTCCGAACAGTTTGTCGAAGGAATCGGAGAAGCTCTCAACCCCTTCCCGGGTGAGTTTTTCGCAGACATCCTCGATCCCTATGTCGAGCAGCCCGAGGTCATGAAGCACGGTCCTTGATTCCTCCTCCCTCCGGGAGAGCATGTCGACGGCGACCCCGTGGTCCCGGAAGGCGTCCATCGTCTGCGGAGGAATCGTGTTGACGGTGTCGGGGCCGGCCAGCTCCTCCACGTACTTCACGTCCGAATACTTCGGGTTCTTCGTCCCCGTGCTCGCCCAGAGAGGGCGCTGCGGCCTGGCTCCCCTGTCCGCCAGGTCGCGCCACCACGGCGCGGAGAAGATCTCCCTGAACCTTGCATATGCAAGCCGCGCATTGGCAACGGCGATCTTGCCCAGCAGGGAGATCGCGGCTTCCGCGCGCGGAGACCCGGGGTAGCGGGGGATGATCGCCTCGAGAAGCTTGTCCACGGCGGTGTCCACCCGCGATACGAAAAAGGAGGCCACGGAGGCGACCCTGGCCGGATCGCCGCCGGATGCGACAAGCCGCTCCACCCCCCGGATATACGCCTCGGCGACTTCCTCGTACCTCTTCACCGAAAAGATGAGCGTCACGTTGACGGGGATCCCCATGGAGATCGTTTCCTCGATGGCGGGCAGCCCTTCCCGCGTTGCCGGGATCTTTATGAGAACGTTGGGGCGGGAAACGGTCCTGAAGAGCTCATCCGCCTTCCGGACGGTCCTCTGCGTGTCGTATGCCAGGTCCGGGTCCACCTCCAGCGAGACATAGCCGTCGTTCCCCCCGGTCGCGATATGGACCGACAGCAGCACGTCCGCCGCCCTGCGGATGTCTTCCGCGACGATCTCGAGGTACGCCTCCGGGACGCTCCTGCCGGAGGAAGCAAGCGCCCGGATCTGCCCGTCGTATTCATGGCCCCCGGAAATCGCCTTCTCGAAGATCGTCGGATTCGAGGTGACCCCCTTTATGCCGTCCTGCGATACCAGCCTCGCAAGCTCTCCCGAACAGATCAGGTCCCGATGGATGTAGTCGAGCCACGGGCTCTGTCCCATTTTCCCAAGCTCGACCAGCGGATTCCTCGTTGTTCCCATCAAGCTTTCCTCCCCTGGATGGCTTGTGACCTGGATAGAAGCGATCTTGCCTTGTCGGCCACGTTTTCCGCGGTGATCCCGTACTCCCGGAACAGCCGGTCTCCGGGCGCGGAGGCGCCGAACCGGTTTATCCCGACGGAAACTCCCTTCTCCCCGACGTACCGCTCCCATCCGACAGTGATCCCCGCCTCCACGGAAACGCGCGCGCGGACGGAAGGCGGCAGGACCAGGTTCCTGTACTCTTCCGGCTGCTCCTCGAACCTCTCAAGGCAGAGGAAACTGACCACCCGGGCCGGGACGCCGCCCGCTTCGATGAGCCGCTTCGCGCCCAGGGCCACGTGCACCTCCGACCCCGAGGCCAAAAGAATCACTTCGGGGGTTCCGCCGGCGCCTTCTTCATAGATGTATGCGCCCCGGCTTGCGTTGCCGTCCCCGGACACCGATCCCGGAGACAGGACAGGCAGTTTCTGGCGCGACAGGATGAGCGCGCTCGGCCCCGAGGTCCGTTCGATCGCCATCCTCCAGGCCGCCGCGGTCTCGTTGGCGTCGGCGGGCCGCAGCACGTACAGATTCGGAATCAGGCGGAGGGAAGCCACGTGCTCGACGGGCTGGTGCGTTGGCCCGTCCTCGCCCACCCCGATGGAGTCGTGCGTGAACACGTAGATCACGCGGATTCCCATGAGTGCGGCAAGCCGGATGGAGGCGCGCATGTAATCGGAGAAGACCAGGAAGGTCGCGCCGTACGGGATGATCCCCCCGTGACGCGCCATACCGTTCAGGATCGCCCCCATCGCATGCTCGCGGACGCCGAAGTGGAAGTTGCGTCCCACCGGCCGGGAGTCCGGCAGGAACTCCCCTCCATCCTTGATGAGCGTCTCCGTTGACGGGGCCGGGTCCGCCGATCCGCCGGCGAGCTCCGGGAGCCGCGGCGCCATGGCGTTGATCACCTTATGCGACGCGCTCCGGGTGGCCATCGCCC
>JAGVHM010000125.1 GCA_020056545.1 bacterium | reverse complement strand
GAATCCCACGCCGCATGCGTCGTGCTCGAACGAGGGATCGTACAGTCCCCGAGGGAAAGGGACCCCCGCGGCGTTCAGACGGAAGATATCATCCTGATGCTTCACTTGAGTTCATCCTCAACATTGCTGGTCGAACGATAGATTATACTCCCGACGACATCCTTGAATCGCTAAACCTATACATATATATAGTTTTGCGCGGCAAGGAAAGAAGAACGCACGGGGCACTGCAGGGCGTGAAGCCGCCCGATTTCCGGCTCGCTCGGGGTTGGCGAGTCCGGCCGGATTTCGATAGTCTATTCTATCAGGGAGCCTGCATCTTCAGAATGGCAACTCCTTGAGGATAGCGGGACTGGAGGTAAGACATGTGCGGCCGTTTCACACTTTTCGCTCCGGGGGATGTCCTGGCCCGGATGTTCGGTGTCGATGAGGCGCCCTCCCTGGCGCCGCGGTACAACATCGCCCCTTCCCAGCCCGTGGCCGCGGCCCGGGTATCCCCGGATGGATCGGGACGCGAGCTTACGCTGCTTCGCTGGGGGCTCGTCCCTTCCTGGGCGAAGGATCCCTCGGCCTCGGCCCCGATGATAAACGCGCGGGCGGAGACGGTGTCCGAAAAACCTTCCTTCCGGTCGGCGTTCCGGCGCAGGCGGTGCCTCGTGCCGGCAGACGGTTTCTACGAGTGGAAACGTACGGAGGGGAGGAAGCAGCCGCACTACATACGCTTTCGCGACGGAAGGCCGTTCGCGATCGCCTCGCTGTGGGAACGATGGGAGGCTCCCGACGGCTCCGTCCTCGAATCCTGCGCTTTGATCACCACCGCCGCTAACGACGCCGTTTCCCCGATCCACGACCGCATGCCCGTGATCCTTGCCCCGAAGGATTACGATCTCTGGCTGGACCCAGCCGTCGAGGCGAAGGAGGCGCTGATGCCTCTCCTGCTGTCCTTTCCGGCCGACGGGATGACCGCTTTTACGGTCCGTTTCCCGGTGAACAACCCGAAGGTAGACACCCCCGCCTGCATCGAACCCATGGCGGGGATGCAATGAATGGAATGCCGGTTTCCTACGGGCGGTTGTCGTCCAGTACAGCGCGCACCTTCCGCGCAAGGGCGTCCGGCGAGAACGGCTTTTCGATGAAGGCGGTGCCGGGGTCCAGGACGCCGTGGTGCACGATGGCATTGTCCGTGTACCCCGACATGTACAGGACTTTCATATCCGGCCGGGAAGACGCGATCCTTCGCGAAAGCTGCACCCCGCTCATGCCGGGCATCACCACGTCGCAGAGCATGAGATGGATCTTTCCTTCGTGCCGAGAGGAAGCCAGCAGGGCTTCTTCTCCATCCCCCGCGGCAAGGATCGTATAGCCGTTCCTTTCGAGGATCTCCCGAACCAGCGTTCTGACCGCTTCGTCGTCCTCCACCAGGAGGATGGTCTCCGAACCCTCGATTCTATCCGTCCGGTCTGGCGCCGGCTCCGGCGCTTCGGCCTGCTCCTCAACGCGCGGCAGGTAGATCTTGAACGTCGTGCCGCGGTCGGGCTCGCTGTAGACCCAGATATGGCCGCCGCTTTGCTTGACGATTCCGTAGACGGTCGACAGGCCGAGCCCCGTTCCCTTCCCCATCTCCTTGGTGGTGAAGAAGGGCTCGAAAATGCGGGACATCGTTTTCGCGTCCATCCCGATGCCGGTATCGCTCATCGCGATCATTGCGTGGGCCCCGGGGCGCATGGTGACGTGTCCGCGTGCGTAGGCTTCGTCGATATCGACGTTCGCCGTCTCGATGGTCAGCTTTCCTCCCATGGGCATGGCGTCCCGCGCGTTGATGGCCAGGTTCATGATCACCTGCGAGATCTGTCCCGGGTCCGCCTTCACCCTCCAAAGGCCTGGATCGAGGGACGTGAGGAGGTCGATATCCTCGCCGATGAGGCGCCGGAGCATTTGGTCGATGTCCGTGACGACGGCATTCAGGTCGATGACCCTGGGTTGGAGGACCTGCCGGCGGCTGAATGCCAGGAGTTGCCGCGTCAGCGCCGCGGCCCGTTCGGAGACGTTCCGGATCTCCTGAATGTGGCCGCGTATCGGATCCTCGTCGGCCATGCGATTCAGGGCCAGCTCGCTGTAGCCCGTGATCGCGGTGAGGAGGTTGTTGAAGTCGTGCGCGATCCCGCCGGCGAGCTTTCCGACCGCCTCCATCTTCTGCGACTGGCGGAACTGCTCCTCCATCTTCCGTTCGTCGGTCACGTCCCGCTTGACCGCCACGAAGTTCATCAGACGGCCGGAGGAGTCCCGCACCGGGGAGAGGATCGCCTCTTCCTCGTAGAGGCTTCCGTCCTTCCGCTTGTTGATGAAGGTGCCCGTCCAGACGTCGCCCCGCTTGATGGTGGCCCACAGCTCCCGATAAAACTCCTCGTCGTGCTTTCCGCTCTTGAGGATGCGCGGAGTGCGGCCGATGACCTCCTCCCGGCCGTATCCCGTGATCCTTTCGAATGCGGGATTGGCGTATTCGATCGTTCCCTCGGGATCGGTGATGAAAATCGCCTCGACGGACTGCTCGACGGCCGTAGCCAGGCGTTGCAGCGCCTCCTCGGTCTGCTTCCGTCGTTCCTCGGCCCGGTCCATGGCCCTGCCGACGCCGATCGCTACCCGCGAAACGACGATTGCCGCGACCGCCGCGAAAACCATCGCCGAAACCGCCGCCGCCAGCGCATTGTTCGCGATGAAAAATTCAGGAAAGAGATCGTGCAGAATGTCTTGCGCGATCACCAGCAGGACGGTAAGCGGCAGGAACGTCCGCAGCAGCCTGGCGCGGGCGGTGGGGCCCGTCAGGAATCGTAACGGGATGCAATCCGGTCCGGCCGCCGCGGTCAGCCCCGTCCCCAGGCACAGGAAACCAGCCGCCGTCAGGAGCGCGACCGGGATGATCCCGGTACCGTAGAGCAGCGGCGATCCGTACAGATATCCGAGGAGGAACGTCAGCCCGGCCGCCGCGACCAGGCCCCCCAGGACGCCCGCGACGTCCCCCTTGAGCGTGTCGCGGGGTTCCTTTCCCGCGCGAAGAAGAACCAGGCATATTCCGGTCCCGGCCAGGGAAAACAACGCTCCCGTCGCCGGGGACATGCGTCCCGTGGGAACGCCGCCGAGCATCGCGGGGGCGGGGAAAAGAAACGTTTCGAGGGGAAGGTCCACCCCGGTCCAAAGCATGGCGAACTTGATCAGTCCATAGGCGGAGATCAGCGAGGAAATCCACGCCGCAAGCACCCGGCTTCCGCCTTGCCATGGCCTCAGGGAGTGGACGGACATGATCGCGCCGAGCAGCAGAAAGGCGACGGCGGTGGTGGGAGCCACCGGGATATACAGCGGGTGAATGCTGGCAAGGAATTGCAGCCCGGGAATCCAGCCCAGCAAGGCGACGACGCCGAGAAACGAAGCCGCGGCGCCGCACAAAAACGCCATGCGACCGAAGGAACCGGGAAAAAAGATATCCGGAGAACGAATAGAGCGCATATCCCCCCTGCGCCGATCGATGCTCTCCAGCAAGGCTATTATTAATAAACCTTAAATATCATGTGGATGCAATGTATAAAAAATCGTTTCAGTAAAACACACACAACTCGAAGCAAATATTCTTTATACGCTTCAGGTCCTGGCGCAGTTATCCATCCCGGACAAAATTCCCTCCGTCATATTTTATCGGGTCCGGCACCTATCCTCGTCAGGAATTCATCTTATTAAGTGAAGAATACCGGTTGGCGTGGCTGAAAATCAATTTGGGACTTTTTCCCATAAGGAAAGGGGGCCGGAACATGGGCAGCGGGATCGAACGCAGTTTCGACTTTCTGCCGGTCAACGAGCGGGAAGGGAAGCCCCGGAAGCGCGGCATCACGGAGATGCGTGGGCCCT
>JAGVHM010000050.1 GCA_020056545.1 bacterium | reverse complement strand
AGCGGGCCCCACTGGAACACGTCCCCGCGCACCAGCTCCGTCGGCACCCCGATGGAAACGGTCTTTTTCGCGGAGACCGAGATGAAGGTGAGGGCGTAGATGAACTCGTGCATGGAAAGGGTGAAGGCGAACACCACGACCGTCAGGAGCCCCGAAATCCCGAGGGGCAGGACGACCCAGAACATCGCCCCGAGCCGGGAGAGCCCGTCGATCATCGCCTGCTCCTCGATGTCCTTCGGGATCGTCTTGAAGAACCCCATCAGGAGCCAGGTGCAGAAAGGGATCGTGAAGGTCGGATAGATGAGGATGAGCGACCAGAGCGACTCCTGGAGTCCGAGAGCGGAGGCGAACCGGGAGAGCGGGATGAACAGGATAGTCGGCGGGACGAGGTAGGTGAGGAAGATCCCGATGCCGAGCGTTTCCCCCCATCCCTTCGCCCACCGCGCCAGGCTGTATGCCGCCGGGACGGCGATCGCGAGCGTGATCGCGACCACGGCGAGGCCGACCCAGAAGGTGTTCAGGACGTACGTCACGAAGTGCGTGTCGAACAGCAGGAGCTTCAGGTGGTCCAGCGTCGGGGGTTCGTTGAACAGAAACGGGTTGGCGACGGGGTTGAACAGGTCGTGGTCCCGCTTGAACGTCGCGATGACCATCCAGTAGAACGGGAACGCCCCGAACAGCGCGAAGCTTCCCACGAGGGCGTACAGGCCTCCGCGGCGCATCGTTTTCCGCACGTTCATCACACCACCTCGCTCTTCCGGACCATACGCAGCATCAGGATGGCGATGCCCGCGAGGACCGGGAACAGGAAGAGGGAGATGGCCGCCCCCTGGGCGAGATCCCCTCCCTCGATCCCCTTGAAGAAGGTCCAGGTCGAGAGCACCTGGGTGGTGTGCACCGGGCCGCCCCGCGTCATGACGTAGACGACGGTCATATCGGTGAACGTGAAGACGAGCCCGAACAGGAAGGCGATGCTGATGATGGGAAGGGTCAGCGGGATCGTGATCTCCAGCGTCCTTCGCCAAGGGCTCGCCCCGTCGACCTCGGCCGCCTCGAGGAGGTCCTTGGGGATGGAGCTCAATCCCGCCAGCTGGATCACCGTCGCCAGCGGCAGCAGTCTCCACACGTGGACGATGATCACTGAGGCCATTGCGAGCCCGGGCACGCCAAGCCAGTAAAGGTTCTGCATGGGTCCCAGCAGGGCGCCGGGAGAGCCGAGCAGCCCAAGGTAGCGGAGGATCCAGTCGAACGGGCTGAAGATCGAATCGTACATCCAGAGCCAGCCGATCGTTCCGAGCGAAATAGGCGCCGTCCAGGGGAGCATGATGAGGAACCGCGCCAGCCACTTGCCATGGAACTCCTTCATCAGGGCGGTCGCGACGATCCTCGAAAGGAGGATGACCAGGATCTGGGAGGTGAACGCGAAGAAGAAGGTGTTCTTCAGGGCGAGCCGGAAGACGGAGTTGTCCAGGATGGCGGCGAAGTTCTCGAAGCCGACGATACGGAGGGTCGGGTCCCCCGTCGTCACGTCGCTGAGGCTGTAGAGGATCGCCATGACGAACGAGAATCCGATCAGCGCCGCTATATAGAGGATAGCGGGGGCGATCATGAACAGGGCGAGCTGCCCTGAATTGTCCCGGATGCCGGGCTTCGGCCCGGGTTCCTCGATTCCCGTCTTGCCGTTCATCCTCATGCCGGGCTCCGGTCCGTCCTCAGTCCGCTTTTACTGTCGAAGAAACGGAGATTGTCACGCGACACACCGAAGGTGTAGGTCCGTCCCGTCTCGAAGGGAAGGCTCATGCTGCCAGGCAGCCGCGACACGACGTGCATGGCGTGGGACTTCTCCCCGACATTTCCGTATACGAGCCGTTCCGCGCCCAGGTACTCCGTCCAGGTGACCTCGAAGGGATAGGTGATCGCCCCGTCGCCCCCGTTCACGAGCTCCACGGGGAGAAACGTCTCCGGGCGAAAGCCAGTCAGGATGTCGTCCTCGCCCAGCAGGTTCATCGGGGGAGAGCCGACGAAGGTGGCCACGAAGGTATCCGCGGGCCAGTGGTAGATCTCCAGGGGTGTTCCCACCTGCTGGATCTTGCCCTTGTTCATCACCACGATCCGGTCCCCGAGACCCATGGCTTCCACCTGGTCGTGCGTGACGTAGATCGTGGTCACGCCCACGCGCTTCTGGAACTGCCGCAGCTCCTCCCGCGCCGAGGCGCGCAGGATGGCGTCCAGGTTGGAGAGGGGCTCGTCCAGCAGGAAGACGCTCGGCTCCCGCACCATCGCGCGGGCCAGTGCGACGCGTTGCCTTTCGCCGCCGGACAGCTGGCGGGGCTTGCGGTCGAGCAGGCGCTCGATCCCGAACATCCCCGCCGCCCACCCGACCTTCTCCCGGATCTCCTCCTTGCCCACCCCCGGGTGCGCAAGGGGAACGCGATGTTTCTGTAAACCGTCATGTGGGGATATAGGGCGTAGCTCTGGAAAACCATGGCGATGTTCCGCATCCTCGGCGGGAGGTTGGTGACCACCCGTTCGTCGATGAGGATGTCGCCGGCGGTGGGCTCTTCGATGCCCGCAATCATCCGGAGAAGGGTGGTCTTGCCGCAGCCCGAAGGCCCCAGCAGGACCAGGAACTCACCCTCGACGGTCTCGAGGTCCACGTTGTCGACCGCACGGACCTCTCCGAACAACCTGGAGATACCACGGACCTCGACCCTGGCCATCGTTCCCGATTACCTCCACACTGTTGAGTTACTGCAGGCGATTCAAAAGCGCGAAGGGGGCGATGATTTCCGCCCCCTTCGTCCGTGTGCAAGATGCTTTACGTCTTCCCTCCGACGAGTCCCTTCTTCCGCCACTTCGCGAAGATGGCTTTCGTGAGGATCTCGGCCTGTGCCACGGATTCCTCCGGCTTCATGCCCCGGGCCGCGTTGGCCATCATGTTCGGCAGGATGAAGGTGGCGAAGACCTCGCCTTCCGCCGGGTTCGCCGGACCCGGGTGCCCCATGTTGGTGCTCCACTTCTCCGCGTCCTTGAGCGGCACGAGCTTGCCTTTGGCCTCCCCGGGGAGCGCGAACGGATCGTCGCTGAACCATGCGTTGTGAAGGTCCCGCAACTTCTTCGCCCCTTGCACCGCGGGGTAGCCGCGGTCCCCGGATGGGACGGGGGCGTCGAAAAAGGCGGGGGAATTGTACAGCTCGCTTGAGTACATGGCCTGGTCGTAGTTCGCCACCAGGTCCAGGAGGAATTTCTTTCCCGTGTCGGCGTTCTTGGAGTACTTGGGTATGATGTAGTTGTAGATCACGTGCTCGCAGTTCCACCCCGCCCCCCTCGGACCTTTCAGCGCCGGCGTGAAGTAGATGTCCTTGGCGATCTCCGGGACTTCCTTCTGCGCGGATCGGTAGGCCGAAATGGAGTTGAGTATGAAGCTGGCCCGGCCGGCGATGAGCGCCTGGTTGTTGGAGACGGCGGTCCATGCGAAAACCTCGGGGACCATCGCCTCCTTGAACAGGCGTGCCATGTAAGATACGGCCTCGATCGTCTTCGGGTTGTTGAGGACGACGTTCTCCTTCGCGTCCTGGATGCTGCTGTCGTAGGACCAAATCAGTCCGCGGGCCGCCATGTTGGAGTCGAGCTCCTGCGATAGGCCGATGCCGAGCTGGATCCCCTGGTCCTTCTTGATCTTGCCGCCGTAGGTGATCAGGTCTTCCCACGTAACCGGACCGTCCGCCTTGCCCGCCTTCTCCCACAGGCTCTTCCGGTAGCATCCCGGGTCGATGGTCCAGCCGGGGATGAAGCTGTAGAATTTTTTCGTGTTCGGGTTGTACGAACTCCTCTTGCAGAGCGGGTGCATCTTCCCGAATCGCTTCTCCGCCTCCTTCACGACGTCGCCCAGGTCGAGCACGCTCGGCTCGAACTGCGACGGCGGAGAGATCCACTCGATCAGGTCGTGCCCCGCGCCTGCCGAGATTTCGGCCGCGGTCCGGGAGGGGATTTCCGCCAGCCCGATGTGGTCCACGGTGACGTTGACGCCGTTTTTCTCCCCCCACTTCTTTGCGTAGTTGTCGTACCACTCCTTGTCGAACTTGGGAACGAAGTGGGACCAGACGAGGATCTTAAGCTCTTTCCCGGCCGCGT
>JAGVHM010000187.1 GCA_020056545.1 bacterium | reverse complement strand
TGGCGATGAGGACCGCGAAGGCCACCGTCTTGATGAGGCTGGCGAATATCACGGTGGCGGAGAGGACACTGTGCGTCTCCGCCATGTACGATCGAAAGGTCAGGTCCAGCGCGGTCACGCCGATGACGAGTCCGCCGAGGATGCCCAGCAGGTCGGCGTAGATGGTAAGTATGGGCAGGATCGCGAGCATGGCCAGCAGCTTGGGGACGGCAAGGAACCTCATCGGGTCGAATCCCATCGTGGCGAGCGCGTCGACTTCCTCGTTCACCCGCATCGTCCCGATTTCGGCGGCGAACGCCGACCCTGAGCGTCCCGCCACGAGGATCGCGGTCATGATCGGCCCAAGCTCCCGGACCACGGCGATCGCGACCAGGTCGGCGACGAACAGGTTCGCCCCGAACTGCTTCAGCTGGAGGGAGGACATGAAGGCGATGATGAAACCGAGAAGGAAGCTGATCAGCCCGACGATGGGCAGGCCGTTCACGCCGGCACGGCGCATGTAGTAGAGGACGTCCCCCCATCGCACCGACCGGGGGTTGAGGCACCCCCGGGCCATGTCGAAGAGGAGTTCTCCCTGGAAGGACAATTCGTCGACGACCCCGCGCAGCAGGGAAACGACGTTCCCGCCGATCTCCTCGAAAAAACCAGGGCTCGCAGCCGCCGGGAGAGGATCCTTTCCCCGCTTCGTCCGTTCCCCCACAAGCGCAAGAAGACGCCCCGCCTGCTCGCTGTTCCCCGCCACGGCGACCGGGATTCCCCGCTGGCTGGCTTCGGCCTGCAGCCGGATAAGCGCAAGAGCGCCGGCGCTGTCCAGGGACGACAGGCCGGAGAGTTCGAGGGACAGGGATGACGGCGCGAGCCCGTCGATGAGGGCCGACGCCTCCCGCCGGAACGCCTCGAGCGAACCCAGGGTCAGCCGCCCCGAAAGGGAGAGGAGCGCGGCCCCGCCCGGGCTCCCTTCCGAGGATAGGACGTACCCCTTATCGGACGAGTCGTTCCGAGGCATCGGCTCCGTTCAGATGGAGAATTTCATGGCGAGGAATTCCTTCTCGGTCACCTTGCGCTCGCGGGCCATCGTTTCCGCGTCGAAGAGAAGGCCGAGCAACCCATCCTTTTCGCCCTGCGCAGGGATCGGGGTCAGGACAAGGAACATTTCTTTGTTGTTGGAAGCGTAAAGCTTGCCGTGGCTGCCTTGCTTGCCTTTCATGGCGCGCGAGACGAGATCCGTCCGGGAGTAGTCCCTCGCATCCTCGCACACGAAGGGGATGTCGCACACGAGTACGACTCCCTTCCGGTCAAGAACGATGAATTGCGTCAACCCGCCGCCGCGCCCCGGGCCGAGCGCCTTTCTTTCCGCCGTGAGTATCCTGCCCACGGCATCGCTGTCACCGCGGGACATCGGTTCGGCGAGGGCCCCGACCATCCTGCGGGCGATTGTTTCCACATCCTTGCCGAAATCGGCGACGGAAGGGTTTTTCGACGAGACGGTTCCCGTGCACCCCCAGAAGAGCGGCAGGGTCAGCAGGAAGCTTATGAGGGTCCTGTATAGACCGTTCATCCGGTTCGCTCCGGTGTTGATGCGCCCTTATTGCTTTTCGCTGTCAGTATACCTGCCGCATGATGGGATGCAAACCGAAACCGGATCTACGGGTAGACCGTATACCTGCCGCGACTGTGTGCATTGCGTATCACCACCTCGACCGAATGGTTCCGGCGGTCGTCGACAAGGGGAATCGCCCGGTCGGGTTGCGGAACCCCATCCACGGTCACACTCGTCTCGCCGACCTCGGCAAGCTGTTGCAGGACATCGATTTCGTAGACCGTCTCGCGATACCGGTAGTACATCTTGAATGCCTTCCAGTCCGCGGGGAGGCACGGAGCGAAACGCAGCTTGTCCACTTCCAGCCGCAAGCCCAGGAGGGATTCCACGATCAGCCGGTACATCCAGCCGGCCGAGCCCGTGTACCACGTCCATCCGCCGCGCCCCTTGTGGGGCGAGAGCGCATAGACATCCGCCGCGACGACGTACGGTTCCACTTTATAGGTCGCAATTTCCTCCGGAGATCTCGCATGGTTCACCGGGTTGATCATCGCCAGCAGTTCCCACGCGCGCCGGCTGTCGCCCAACGCGGCGAACGCCATCGCCGCCCAGATCGCGCCATGGGTGTACTGTCCGCCGTTTTCCCTCACGCCCGGGACATACCCTTTGATATAGCCTGGATTCATATCCGACTTGTCGAACGGCGGATCCAGGAGCTGGATCAGCGCATGGTCCCGGCGAACGAGGCGCCGATCCACCGCTTCCATCGCCATGCGCGAGCGCTTCGCATCGCCCGCCCCGGAGAGAACCGACCAGCTTTGCGCAATCGAATCGATGCGGCATTCGGGATTGCTCGCCGACCCGAGCGGCGAGCCGTCGTCGAAGTAGGCGCGGCGATACCACTCGCCGTCCCATCCGTTCCGCTCGATGTTGAGGCGCACTTGCCCCGCCTCTCTCGTGCAACGGTCGGCGAAGGACAGATCGCCGCGCGCGCGGGCGACCTCGGAGAACCGCAGGAGCACTTCATACAGGAAAAATCCCAGCCAGACGCTTTCCCCTTTGCCGTGTTCGCCCACAAGGTTCATGCCGTCGTTCCAGTCGCCGGACCCGATGAGCGGCAGGCCGTGCTCCCCTTTCTTAAGGCCGCTCAGGATGGCCCGCACACAGTGTTCGTACAAGGTCGCCGCCTCTTCAGACCGGCCGGGCAGATCGTAATAGGAGTCTTCCTCCACGTTTATCGGGCGGCCTTCGAGGAAGCGAACGGGTTCGTCCAACACTCCGGTATCCCCCGTGTTCGATACGTAATGACACGTCGCCAGCGGCAGCCAGAGTAAATCGTCAGAGCAGTGTGTGCGCACGCCCCGGCCCGAAGGTGGATGCCACCAATGCTGGACGTCTCCCTCGGTGAATTGGCGGGCTGAGCAGCGGAGCAGGTGCTCGCGCGCAAGACGCGGCTCGGCGTGGAGGAGCGCCATCGCGTCCTGCAACTGGTCGCGAAAGCCGAATGCGCCTCCCGACTGGTAGTAACCGCTCCGCGCCCAAAGACGGCACGCCAGAGTCTGGTACAGGAGCCAGCCATTGGTCAGGACGTTGAGGGACGGGTCGGGTGTTTCCACATGTACGGCGCCGAGAGTGTGCTTCCAGTACTGCCACACCGTTTCGAGTACTACGCGCGCCGCGGAAGACCCACGGAAGCGAAGCGCCAGGCTGCCGGCGTCATCGGCGTCCCGCCCCGCGCCGAGTCGGAAGACGATCTCACGTTCCTCCCCGTCAGCCAGTTCGAAGGGAACCTGGATCGCGGCGCAGGGATCCAGGGCGGCTCCTACCTTGCCCGAGAGGTGCGCCCGGGCCATGGCGGCCGGGCTTCGAAGCGTGCCGTTGCGCCCGAGGAACTCCGTCCGGTCGCCGCTCACGGTCCTGTTCGCATCGTCCACACCGAAAAAGGCAACCCGTCCGTGGAACTCCGTGTTGTAGGGGTTCCGCGCGAAGAGCGCTCCGCTGTCCGGGTCGATTTCGGTGACCACGTGCATGGCCGATTTGGGCCGCAGATCTCCCAGCACCCATTCCACGTATCCCGTGGCTGAGAGCCGGCGGGATCGTCCGGACTCGTTTCGCACTTTCAGCACCGTGAACTTGACCGGCGCGTCCAGGGCCACGTAAACCCACATCTCCGAGCGAATGCCGTTCTCCGTGTGCTCGAAAACGCTGTAGCCGAATCCGTGCCGGATGACGTAAGGCGTCGCCCCGCGGCTTGGCAGCGGCGTGGGGGACCAGTAGCGGCCGCTCTCTTCGTCACGGAGGTAACAGGCTTCTCCGCTCGAATCGCTCACCGGGTCGTTGTCCCAGGGAGTGAGGCGAAACTCGTGGGCATTCTCGCGCCAGGTGTAGGCATGGCCGCTCTCCGAGAGAACGGTTCCGAAGTCCTGGTTTGCCAGCACATTCACCCACGGCGCCGGCGTCACTTGCCCGTGCGCGGTCGTGATCACGTACTCGCGCCCGTCCGGCGTGAATCCTCCCAGCCCGTTGAAGAAGATAAGATCGCGGCGGGGCGGCTCGGCGGTAGCGGGGGATTCGGCGCGATCGGCTCGGTCCGGCATGAGGCGCGGGACCT
>JAGVHM010000124.1 GCA_020056545.1 bacterium | reverse complement strand
GATGATTGAAACGGGCGCTCCGCGCGCCTCGGAACGCTGGCCGATCAAGATCTGAAAGACGGACGGGCAATGACGGAGAAACACCAAGGCATCGTGCTTGCGAAGCTGGTCGAGAGGTTCGGCGGCGAAGTCGTTTCGACGCACTCGGACTTCGGGGACGACACGGCCCTCGTCCGGCGCGAGAGGATCGTCGATATATGCGCATTCCTGCGCGACGAACCCGAATGCCTTTTCGACTTCGCGATGGATTTGACCGGCGTGGACTACCTGGGTGAGACCCCCCGGTTCGAGGTGGTGTACCACCTCTATTCGATGAAAAACAGGCAGCGGGTGCGAATCAAGGTCCGCCTCCACGAGGAGGATCCGGTGATCGACTCGGTGGTCTCTGTGTGGCCGGGGATCGACTGGTACGAACGGGAGGCGTATGACATGTACGGCATCGCCTTCCGCAACCACCCGAATCTAAAGAGAATTTTATTGTACGACGAGTTCGTGGGCCACCCGTTGCGCAAGGACTATCCCAAGACCAAGCGCCAGCCGACGGTGGGGCCGGAAGAGTAGGGGAGCGATGGCGGATACCTTGACGAAAGGGAAAGCGGCCGCGAAGCTCGACATGCAGGCCGAGCCGATGATCCTGAACATCGGCCCTTCGCACCCAGCCACGCACGCCACCCTGCGCTTCGTCGCGGAGCTGGACGGGGAGACCCTCCTCAAGCTCACCCCCGAGTTCGGCTATCTGCACCGCGGGTTCGAAAAGGAATCGGAGAACGCCACCTGGACGCAGGTTATCCCGTACACCGACCGGCTGAACTACGTCTCGCCCCTGATGAACAACGTCGGGTACGCGATGGCGGTGGAAAAGCTGTGCGGGATCGAGATCACGGAGCGGAGCAAGTATATCCGCGTCCTCATCTGCGAGATATCCCGGATCATCGACCACATGGTCTGCATCGGCACTAACATGGTCGACCTCGGAGCGCTGACGAACTTCTGGTATTTCTGGAAACCCCGCGAAGAGGCCTACATGCAGCTGATAGAGCCGTTGTGCGGGCAGCGGCTCACGACCGCCTACACCCGTATCGGCGGGGCGATGTGGGACCTGCCGGAGGGGTGGGTCGAAAAGTGCCGCAACGTCTGCAAGGACTCGTTCCTGCCGGCGATCAAGGACGTAAACGCATTGCTCACGAAGAACCGGATCTTCATCGAGCGGACGATGGGCGTGGGCCCGATCTCGAAGAAGGACGCGATCGCGATGGGCTTCACCGGCCCGTGCCTGAGGGCGGCGGGAGTCCCCCTCGACCTGCGGAAGGACGAGCCGTACCTGGTCTACGACCGGTTCGACTTCGACGTTCCCATCGGGGAGCAGGGCGACACGTGCGACCGGTACATGGTGCGGATGGAGGAGATGCGGCAGTCGATCCGGATCATCGAGCAGGCGCTCGACCAGCTCCCTGGCGGCCCGGTGAACATCGACGACACCCGCTACGTCCTCCCGGACAAGACGCTTGTCTACACGACCATCGAAGCGCTGATGCAGCACTTCAAGTTCATCATGGAAGGTGTCCAGGTCCCGGCCGGCGAGGTCTACTCTGCCACCGAGGCGGCCAACGGGGAGCTGGGCTACTACATCGTGAGCAGGGGAGGGAAGGGACCATACAAGATCAAAGTCCGGCCGCCCTGCTTCCCGCTGTTCCAGGGGATGCCGCTTTTGTGCGAGGGGCAGATGATTGCCGACCTCATCGCGACGCTGGGAAGTGTCAACATCATTGCGGGGGAGCTCGACCGGTGAGCGTGGCATTTTCCGATAGCGTGCGCAGGGAGCTCGATCGCCTTCTGACCCGGTATCCGGACAAGGAGGCGGTGATCCTGCCCGCTCTCTACATGGCCCAGAAGGAGTTCGGGTACGTCTCCGACGAGGCGATCGAATACATCGCCGGCCTCCTGGGGGTCTCCCCGGCGCAGATCGAGGGAGTGGCGACCTTCTACACCATGTTCAACCGCAAGCCGGTCGGGAAGTACCACGTGCAGATCTGCCGCAACATCTCCTGCTCGCTTTTGGGGGCTGAGCACCTGATCGAGCACGTTTCGAAGAAGCTGGGGATCCAGCCGGGGGAGACGACGCCGGACGGGAAGTTCACCCTGTCCAAGGCGGAATGCCTTGGAAGCTGCGGGACCGCCCCGGTGATGCAGGTCAACGACGACTACCACGAGAACCTGACCGAGGAGGGCATCGACGCCCTCCTCGACCGGCTCACGTGACAAGGCGCGTGCGCAGGCGGCTATGGAAACGGTCTTAACCACACATTTCGCGAACGAGCGGTACCGCCACGTGGACGCCTACGTGGAGCTGGGGGGCTACTCCGCGCTCCGCCAGGCGCTCTCCATGGAGAAGGCGAAGATCGTCGACGAGGTGAAGAAGGCGAACCTGCGCGGCCGCGGCGGCGCCGGCTTCCCGGCGGGCGTCAAGTGGGGATTCCTGCCGAAGGACCTCTCCCGCCCGCGGGTCCTGGTGGTCAACGCCGACGAAGGGGAGCCGGGGACGTTCAAGGACCGCGAAATCATGAGGCGGACGCCGCACCTGCTCCTCGAAGGGATCGCCATCTCCTCCTTCGCCTTGACGATCCATATGAGCTACATCTACATCCGGGGTGAGTTCGTCCGCGAGGCGAAAGTCCTCGAGGAAGCGATCGCGGAGGCGTACGGCAAGGGATTCCTGGGCAAGAACATCCTTGGCTCCGGGTTCGACCTCGACGTCACAGTCCACCGGGGGGCGGGCGCCTACATCTGCGGCGAGGAAACCTCCCTCATCAATTCCCTGGAGGGGAAGCGCGGGTGGCCCCGGATCAAGCCCCCGTTCCCCGCTTCGGTTGGTGCGTTCGGCCTCCCCACGATCGTGAACAACGTGGAAACGATCGCCGACGTTCCCTGGATCGTCACCCATGGCGGGGAAAAGTTCGCCGCCCTCGGCGTGGAGAAGAACGGCGGCACCAGGCTGATCGGTGTTTCCGGCGCCGTGAACCGGCCCGGCGTCTACGAGCTGTCGGCTGGCG
>JAGVHM010000058.1 GCA_020056545.1 bacterium | reverse complement strand
AGGATCTGAAGGACCTGGTCGCTTACCTGAGAATCATGGATCGCGAGCCGGTTCCCGGCGTGACCGACAACGAGGTGCGGGTGGGAATCCTCCTCCCGGAGACGGGTGCGCTTGCGGATGCGGCAAGGGAAGTGGAGGGTCTGCTTTCGGGGTACTTCGCGGAAGTGAACGCGCGTGGAGGCCTGTACAACCGCTCGCTTGTCCTCGTTCCGGTGCGGTACGACGCCTCGGGGAGCGAAAGCCCGCTGGCCGCGGCGCGGAAGGTCGTCGACAGGGACGACGCATTCTGCTTTATTGCGAACATCGGCCTGGGTCCGGAAGACGGGACCGAGCGGTACATGGCGCAGGGCAAGGTGCCGGTGCTCGTCCCGCTTCTCTCTCCTCCGGATACCGGCTTCGGCACCGACAGATACACGTTCCATATATTTTCCGGCGTGAGCGACCAGGCGAAGGTGATGGTCGATTTCATGGCGGAGCGGCTTTCACAACCGGATAAACGGATGGGGATCCTGTTCGCCGCGGACAGGCACGGGGAGGCGGGCGCTGCGGGGTCCAGGGAGCAGATGCGGAAGCAAGGACTCGCGCCGGGTGTAGAGCTTCCTTTCGCTCCAGGGAAGTTCTCCGGAAAGGATGCCGTGGACCGGCTGCAAGGCGAAGGGGTCGGCGCCGTCCTCTACTTCGGCGGTTCCCGCGAGGCCCTCGCTTTCGCCCGGGAAGCGGATGACCGCGGGTGGTGGCCCCTCTTCATCGCCCCCGCTCCGCTTGTGGGAGAGTCGCTGCATGCCGCACCTCCCCGTTTTCTCGAATCCGCCTTCCTCGCCTCGCCCCTTGCGGCGCCGGAATCTCCCTCGCGAAAGATGGAGGAGTTCTTCCGGATAGGGAAGAAGTACGGCGTCGGGGAGAGGCACCCGACATTCCGGTTCCTGGCGTATTCCGGAGCGGTCCTCCTGGAGGAGGGGCTCAAGCGGTCGGGAAGGACCGTTACGCGGGAGAAGTTCGTGGATTCGATCGGTAACGTATGGCAGCTCGAGACCGGGGTGACCCCGCCGCTAACGTATAATCCGAACCGGCGAGCGGGTGCGATCGGCGCGGCGATCCTGCGGGTGGATCCCGCATCCGGCCGATATATCCCCGTATCCCGATGGCGTGAGCCCAGGTAGAGGTGGAACGGAGCAACCGCGGCGGATCCGGATGTTTTTTTCCGCGTCTTGCGCGCCGTTGCGAGCATCTTAACGGATGACGAATCGCGATAAGGCAGGGATCGAATCACTATGCATACGCAAAGGGAAAAGACAGGGCGGTTGAGATCTGCGGCGGGGATCGTTCTCCTCGCCTTCGCCTCGCTGTTTTTCAGTCCACAGGCCGTGGAGTGCTTCTACAAGCAGGAGGGGACCCCCGGCGTCAAGGACAGCAGACCTCAGGATGAGAAGAACCGGGAATATTTCACCGACCGGAAGGTGGTCGCCCACGACGGGAAGGAGAAGAGGTTCTACACGGACATCCTGAAGGACCGTGTCGTGCTGATCGGCTTCTTCTACACGAACTGCCCGACGGCGGAACCGGACACCGCGAAGCTGATGGAAATCCGGGGTATGCTGGACGGTGATGTCGGGAACAAGATCCTGTTCGTCTCCGTCAGCGCCGATCCCGAAAGAGACACCATGGATGCGGTCAAGGAGTACGTGAAGCGGCACGACCCCGGGAAGGGGTGGCTGCTCCTGACGGGCGAGAAGGCGAACATCCAGGCGATCAACCTGAAGCTGGGCAACAAAAGCCCTGACCCCGAATCCCATATCCGCGTCTATCTCCTGGGCAATCTCAGGACGGGCCGCTGGATAAGGATGAACCAGTACGCGCCCTCCCAATCTGTAGCGGAAGGACTGCGGCTTCTCGCGCAGGAATGAAGGAATCCGGTAAGGAGCCGTCGATGGACAGGAAAGCGCGTGGTGCGGGCACGAAACGAGTATCCATATCGATCATGCTGCTTTTCGCCGCGTCGGTGATCTTCGCCGCGGGTGTTCCGGCGTTCGCCGAAGAGAAGGCGCCTCCCCGCCCCGACACGAAGGAGAAGTGCGCGGTCTGCGGGATGTTCGTCGCCCCGTACCCGGCCTTCGTTTCGGCGGTCAGGTTCAAAGGAGGTTCTCACGCCTATTTCGACGGTCCGAAGGACCTCTTCCGCTTCTGCCTCGAACCGGGGCGGTACGGTTCCAAGAAAACGACGGAGGATATCGAGGCGGTCTTCGTCAAGGATTACTACACGCTCCAATTCATCGATGGGCGGACGGCGTTTTATGTGGCAGGAAGCAACGTATCGGGCCCCATGGGGAACGAACTCATCCCGTTCCGCACCGAGAAGGATGCGAGGCATTTCATGAAGGACCACGCCGGGAAATCCTTGTACGGATTCCGCGATGTCACGAAGAAAGTCCTTGAAGGGGTGAAATGATGCAGTGCAGGGAATCCACGGCGTTCTTCCTTTCGGCCGCCGTCGGCCTGGCCTTGCTTCTCCTTCTGTTCGCCCACGCCGGCTGGCGGGAGAGGGCCGGCCGGAAATCGCTGGAAGAGAAGAGGGAGATAGTGCGCGCCCTGGGTCTTACCGACCTGTGCCTCTTCACGGAAGCCCGGTACACGCGCCATCCGGCGATGGCGGACCGGTTCACCCCGTTCCAGGACCACCCATTCTCTCTTGAGCACTTCCCCAGCGCGTCCCTCTTCCGACCTCCTCCGCACCTGTCCGGGCCATGAACCGAGCCGGCAGGCAGAGGAACATCCTCGACTTCACGCTTTCTTCCCTGTTGCGCCGGAAGGGGAGGAACGCGGCGCTTGTGCTTGTATACGCCTTCGTCGTGTTCCTGCTTTCCTCCGTGGTGTTCCTCGGGCTTTCCCTCAAGGAGGAGGCGCAGTCGGTGCTCGCGGACGCCCCGGAGATCGTCGTGCAGCGGCTTGCGGCCGGCCGGCACGACATGATCCCGGAATCCTACCTCGCGAAGGTGCGGGAGATCCCGGGAGTGCGGACTGCGAAGGCGCGGCTGTGGGGTTATTACTACGAGCCGCTGACCGGCGCGAACTACACGGTGATGGCCGATGAAAATTTCCCCTACGGCAGGAAGAGCGTTGTCCTGGGGAACGGGGTGGAACGGCATCTGCCTCCGATGGTGGGCAGGACGCTTCCGATGCGGGCGTACGACGGCTCGTACCGTTTCATGCAGATCCGGGAGACGCTCTCGTCCGATTCGGAGCTCGTCTCCTCCGATCTGATCCTCATGACCGTGGAGGATTTCCGGGACCTTTTCCGGATCCCCGAAGGGGTGGGGACGGACCTCGTCCTTTCCGTGGCCAATCCCCGCGAGGTCTCGACCGTCGCCAGGAAGATCACGGAGATCCTGCCTGACACCAGGCCCATCACGCGCGCGGAGGTATTGCGGACGTACGACGCGATCTTCGACTGGCGTGGGGGGATGATCGTCGCCTGCATGTCCGGGGCTCTCATGGCGTTCATCATCCTCGCCTGGGACAAGGCCACCGGCCTGAGCGCGGAGGAGCGGAAGGAGATCGGGATCCTCAAAGGCCTCGGGTGGGAGACCTCCGACGTTATCCTCATGAAGTTCTGGGAAGGAGTCGCGGTATCCCTCTTTTCCTTCCTGCTCGGGATCCTCCTTGCATACGTCCATGTCTACTTCGGTTCGACCTCCCTGTTCGAACCGGCGCTGAAAGGCTGGTCGGTCCTCTACCCCGACTTCCGCCTGAAGCCCGTGATCACGCCCTACATGGTCTCGGTCCTCTTTTTCCTCACGGTGGTTCCGTACACGATCGCCACGATCGTCCCCTCCTGGAGGGCGGCCACGACCGACCCTGACACCGTGATGAGGGCGTAGGCGGCGGCCATGGCCATGATCGTGCTGAGCGGGATCCGGAAGGTCTTCAACGCGGGGAAGCCCAACGAGTTCTGCGCTCTGGAAGGGATCACCGCGACGATAGAGCCGAACCGCACGACGGTACTCAAAGGGCCGAGCGGATCGGGGAAGACGACGCTTCTTTCCATCCTCGGGTGCATGGCACGTCCGACCTCGGGAAGGATCTTTCTCGGAGAGCGGGAAATCACGAGCCTCCCCGAACGGTTTCTCACCGAGATACGACGAAAGACCTTCGGTTTCATCTTCCAGCAGTTCCACCTCATCCAGCGGCTTTCCGCCCTCGAGAACGTCATGATCCCCGCCTATCCCCTCGGCGAGCCCAAGGAGAAGATAAGGGACCGGGCCATGGAGCTTCTCTCTCTCTTCGACGTGGGACGTAAGGCGTCTTCGAAGGTGGAGTGGCTCTCCGGCGGCGAGGCCCAGCGGGTTGCCATCGCGCGGGCCCTCATCAACGATCCTGCGACGCTGATCGCGGATGAACCCACCGCCCACCTGGACAGCGGCCTGTCGCGCGAATTCCTGGAGATCGCGCGGCACCTGGAGGAGCGCGGGAAGACGGTCATCATCGCCAGCCACGACCCTCTTGTCTTCGACGCCGACCGGGTCGCGAAGGTAATACCGATGCGGGACGGGAGAATCGTCTCCGAGGGGGCATCTTGATCTTCCATCCCGGCATCATCGCGCTCCTTCTGGGGTCGCTCCTTTCCTGCCTCATGCTTCTTTACTCGGGCTATCACGGGGGGGCGATCGCGCGGGGGTTCGACATCCGAAGCGGCAGCGAGCGGCAGCTCGGGCTGGAACGCCGGACATACCTCGTATCGACCATCGTGAGCTACGCGCTGGGGTTCCAGGTCCTGTCCCTCTTCCTGTTCGTCTTCACGGCGGACAGGCTGCATCCCCTGTTCTCCGGCGCCATGTGCGCCGCCGGGGTCCTCAACGTTAACCGGTTCGGCTACCCGGCCCTCCTTCTCAAGGTCGCATGCTTTATCTTTGCCGGGCTTTGGCTCGTGCTGAACGCGGCGGACAACCGTGGATACGACTACCCGCTCGTTCGGAAGAAGTATATATTTCTGCTCGCGGCGATGCCGCTCTTCCTGGCCGAGGCGGCGGTCCAGGCGCTGTTTTTCTTCCGCCTCGACCCCAACGTGATCACCTCCTGCTGCGGCGCGTTGTTCGGCGAGGAGCGCTCAGGAGTTCCCTCCTGGCTCGGAGGCCTTCCGTTGCTGCCCTCCATGGCGGGATTCTACCTGTCGACGCTCGTCTTCCTCGCGGCGGGGGCGCACTATTGCGGAAAAGGGAAGGGGGGCTATCTTTTCTCCGCCGCAGGTATCGCGGTTTTCCTTTTTTCCGCCGCGGCGCTGCTGTCGTTCCTCGGCGTCTACATCTACGAACTGCCGTCCCATCGATGCCCCTTCTGCGTCCTCCACGGGGAATACGGGTACGTGGGTTATCTTCTCT
>JAGVHM010000107.1 GCA_020056545.1 bacterium | reverse complement strand
GGATTCGAACCCTCGAGGCGGGTATAAGCCGCCTACGCGATTTCCAGTCGCGTTCCTTCGGCCAGCTCGGACACCTCTCCGCAAGATCCATTCATATAAAAAAACGTGGCGGAGAGGGAGAGATTCGGACCACAGGCCCGAATCTCACGTACTCCTGCCATTAAAAATCTGGCGGAGAGGGAGAGATTCGAACTCTCGGTACGGTTTTACCCGTACAACCGCTTAGCAGGCGGTTGCCTTCAGCCGACTCGGCCACCTCTCCGTCCATCGGGGACATTCCTGCCTCTTCCTTCTCCGGGATGAGGGAGAGGAGTGTCCCCGCCCATTATGGCGGAGGGAGTAGGATTTGAACCTACGGAAGCTTTCGCTTCAGCGGTTTTCAAGACCGCCGCCTTCAGCCACTCGGCCATCCCTCCCTGAACCTTGTATTTATATCAGAAATCGGTCGCGGAAAGGCGGAAAAAAAGCGTGGAAAATTGGAAAACCGGGGCGGGTATGGTACAAGAAAAAGATTCGCGCGAAAGCGGCGGGGAAATAACGAAAAGCGGAGATCCCATGAGGTTTGTCGACCTGCATAGCCAGTTCGCCGCATACGAGTCCGAGATCCGGGAGCAGATGGACGCCGTCCTGAAAACCGCCCAGTTCATCCTGGGACCCAAGGGGGCCGAGCTTGAGCGGCGGCTGGCCGCCTACGTCGGTGCGAAGCATGCCTTCGGCTGCTCCTCCGGGACCGACGCCCTCCTGCTGTCCCTGATGTCGTATGGCGTCGGGCCGGGTGATGAGATCATCACGTCTCCTTTCACCTTCATCGCAACGGCGGAGGTGATCTCGCTTCTCGGCGCCACGCCGGTTTTCGCCGACATCGATCCGGTCTCCTACAATATAGACCCCGTGAAAATGGAAGAGGCGGTGACGAAGAACACGCGCGGCATCATCCCCGTCAGCCTTTACGGGCAATGTGCGGATGTCGAGGCGACCCTGCGCATCGCTTCGGAATACAGCCTGTTCGTCATCGAGGACGGGTGCCAGTCGTTCGGCGCGGAGCGCAACGGCAAAAGGTCTTGCGGGTTCCCGCATATCGGCACGACCTCGTTCTTCCCGTCGAAGCCGCTCGGCTGCTACGGCGACGGCGGCATGGTTTTCACGTCCGACGACGGAGTCGCCGACCGTATCTCGGGTCTTCGCAACCATGGCCAGTGGGAGCGGTACCGCCACAGGGCGATCGGGATAAACGGACGTCTCGACGAAATCCAGGCGGCGGTGCTGCTTGCCAAGTTTTCACGGTTTCCTTCCGAGTTGGATCGGCGGGCGGCCGCGGGGGCGTATTATTCGAAGGCGCTGGCAGATGTCGTGGCGGTTCCGGCGACCGCGCAAGGGAACACGCATGTCTATGCGCAGTACTCGATCCGGACCGAACGGAGGGACGATCTCGCGGCGCATCTCTCCGAAAACGGCGTTCCGACCGCCATCCACTATCCGGTTCCCCTTCACAGACAGGAGGCCTTCGCCCGGCTCGGATACGGAGAAGACGATTTTCCGGTGTCCTCGCAGGTTTCCAGGGAGATTCTTTCGCTGCCTATGTCGGCTTTCCTGTCGCGCCAGGACCAGGACGAGGTGATCAGGCAAATCCGCCGGTTCTTCGGGAAGTGATAATCTATAAATCCCATGCGCGCAAAGAGAAAGGATCCACCCGCGGCGCTGCTCGTGCGCTCCGTCAACTGGCTGGGGGACGCGGTGCTCTCCACGCCGGCGCTGATGGCAGTGCGGGAGGCGTTTCCCGCCGCGAGGATCTCCTTGGCGGCCAGGCCGCTTGTCGCCGAACTTTTCCGCCATCACCCTGACATCGACGAGATCCTGGTTTACGACGACGAGGGAGCGCACTCAGGGGTGTCCGGGATGCTTAGGATGGCCTCGGAGCTGCGCCGCCGCCGGTTCGACGCCGCTCTCCTCTTCCAGAACGCCTTCAACGCCGCGCTGCTCGCTTTCCTGGCGGGCATACCGGACCGGTCCGGGTACGCGACGGACCGGAGGCGGCTTCTCCTGACGCGCGCCGTCCCGGTCACGGAGGAGATCCGGCGTATCCACCATGCGGAGTACTATCTGCGCATGGTGGCGGAGCTCGGGATCCCCCGGTCCGTTTCGCCGCGGATGCGTCTGCAGGTGACCCGGGAGGAAACGGAAGCGATGGAGGAGAAGCTTTCTTCGCTCGGAATCCCCCCGGGGAAGAGGATCCTGGGGATCAATCCGGGCGCGACCTACGGGTCGGCGAAGCGATGGTACCCGGACCGCTTCTCGGCTGTGGCGGAATCCCTCTCCGAGGAGTGGGGGGCTTCCGTCGTCCTGATGGGGTCGGCTCCGGAGAGGCCCATCTCGGAGGAAATCGAGGCGTCCATGCGGCGAAAGCCGGTGAACCTGGCGGGGCGGACGTCGGTTAGGGAACTCATGGCGCTTCTGTCACGGTGCGCCTTTCTCGTGACGAACGATTCGGGACCGATGCACATCGCTGCGGCACTGGGCGTCCCGCTGGTGGCGATCTTCGGCCCGACCGACTGGCGAACGACCTCGCCCTGGTCCGAAAACGCAAAGGTAGTGCGTGTCGACGTCGACTGTTCTACCTGCAGGCTCAGGGAATGCGACCGCGGCCATGAGTGCATGCTGGGAGTGACTGCGGAGATGGTCGTCGAGACCTCCCGCAGGCTCTATTCGGAGCAAACGAGTGAAGCCCGCTGAATTCGGCCGGATCCTGATAGTCAAGCTTTCCGCGCTGGGAGACGTCGCGCACGCCCTGCCCGCGCTGGATTATCTCAG
>JAGVHM010000021.1 GCA_020056545.1 bacterium | reverse complement strand
TGTGCATGCCGAGGAACTCCTGGGGATTCTCGACTCCCAGGACCTTGAGGATCTTCTCCCTGTCCTTCGTCTTCCGCCCGGCGGCGGATATCCGGAAGTACCGGCGAAGAGCCCGCTCGTAGCCCGCGAAATCCGTCTGGACAGGACTCATCGGAATATCCTCCACGCCAGGAAATGGCTTTTTACGGTTGATATTATCATCGATCGCCGGGGCATGACACTCCTCCGTCCCGGGCGGTCAGTGCGGAGTGTGCGCAAGCTTCGACAGGGCGGCCGCCAGCGGTGCGTGCCCACCGAAGAGCACGACCTTGTCGCCGACCGAAAGGATCGTCGAGGGGGCCGGCTGCAGGATCGCGCGGTCATCCCGCAGGACCGCCAGAAGCACGATGCCGGTGTCGTTGCCGGCGGGCAGATCTCCCACCGTTTTCCCCGCCCAGCCGGATCCCTGCGAGATGAAGTAGATCTCGATCACCTTCCTTAGGAGGAACTCCTCGAACTCGGCAAGGGAGTCGCTGCTTGTCGATCCGCGTTCGCGCAGGATCCGGTAGGTACCGCTTCGTATCAGCCCTTCCTGCTGGCGGATCACATGGTCCGGCACGTGGAACTCGCCAAGGACCCTTGCGAATATTTCCACCGAGGTCTCGAACTCCTCCGGGATCACGGCATTCGCGCCCAGGGCGATCAGGTCGTCAACGTCCGCCACCAGCCGCGTTCGCACAAGGATGAATATTCCCGGATTGCTCCGCCGGGCGATCGCCACCGCCCTGCGGGTGGCCATCGGGTCCGAAATGGCGAGCACGAGTATCCTGGCCTGACCTATCCCGAGCCGTTCGAGGATCTCCGGGCGGTGGACGTCGCCGTAGAACATCGGCTCTCCTGCCGCCCTACCTTCGCGCACCTGTACGTCGTTAAGGTCCACGACCACGTACGGCAGCCGGGTGGCCTTGAGCACCCGGGACAGGTTCTTGCCGTTCATCCCGTAGCCGGCCACGATGACGTGGTTTTCCAGCCCGACCTTCCGGATGGCGGCTTCCTCTTCCGCCTCCGGGGATTCGCCGCCGCTCCCCACCAGCTTTTCCCACCGCTTCGCGATTGCGGGAGCCGCCCCCATCAGGAAGGGGGTCGCCATCATCGTCAGGATAGTGATGGCCAGCAGGAACTGGTACTGGGTGGAGTTTACGAGGCTCTCCCGGTAACCCTGGGATAGAAGAAGGAAGGAGAACTCCCCGATCTGCACCAGCCCGATGGCGGTGATCACCGCCACCCGCCAGGAATAACCGAGGGCGCGGATCGTCCACCCCGCGGAGACCGCCTTGATCAGCGCGACGGCGGCCACCATGACGAGCACCATGGTGAGATTCTGCATTAGGAACGGCAGATGCAGGAGCATTCCCACGGAGATGTAGGAAACCCCGTTCAGTACGTCCCGGAACGGCAGGATCTGTGCCGCGATCTCATGAACGTATTCCGATTCGGAAATAACCATCCCCGCGAGGAACGCCCCCATGCCCAGGGAGAGGCCGAACCGGGAGGACAGGTAGGCGGTCCCGATGACCACGAAAAGAACCGTCATGGCCAGGATTTCCCGGCTGTTCATCCGGATGACCACCTTGAGGAGCCGGGGGATGAGGACCCTCGCCAGCAGGAGGAGTCCCGTCACTCCGGCTGCCGCCTTCGCCAGGGTCAGGAAAACCGCCGAAGCCGATGCGGTGTCCCACTGGTGGAGGATCGGGATGAGGAGCATCATCGGTATCGCCGCCATATCCTGGAAAAGGAGGATGCCGAAGGAGATCTTCCCCTGGCTGGTGTCGCTCTCCATACGGTCCGCGTAAACTTTCAGGACTATCGCCGTGCTGGAGAGGGAAAGGATGAACCCGACGAGGAGCGCTCCCGGCGCGTGCATCCCGGAGAGCACCATAACAACGAGGGCCAGAAGGATTGTCGCGCCGACCTGCGCTCCGCCTGCCCAGAGCACCCTGCGCTGCATCTTTCCCAGGCTGGAGACCGAGATCTCGAGGCCGACCGTGAAGAGAAAGAGCGCCACGCCGATCTCGGCCAGCGCCTCGACCATCCCCCTCTCGGCGACCAGTCCCGCTCCCGTCGGGCCCATGATCGCCCCTGCAACGAGGAATGCGGGAATCACCGAGAGACGAAGCTTGCTGAAGAGAAGCGCGACCCCCGTCGCGATCGCCATGACGACGGCAAGGTCTCGCAGGATGGCCGGAAACTCCAAGGAATCCTCCGTGTTCGACGATGGGCTTCGCCGAAAGAGTCTACCAGCGACGGCGGAAATTCTCCATTCGCACCTTACGGCGCCCCTTTTCCCCGTAAAGTTCTACTGTAAAACGGACGATAAGAGATAAAGAGCAAGGAAAACAAGAAAGGCCGCCTCCCCTCCCCGGGAGGGCGGTACCGCCCGCATACCCCTCCATACTATTTCGCGGGCGGCTGAAGATCCCCTGGGACTCCCACCTCCGTCCCGGGGGATTTTCTATATGATCTAAATGATTCCGCGCGAAGACAGCGAATCGATCTCGGCGGGGGACATGCCAAGGCGGCCGCAATAGACCTCCCTGTTGTCCGCGCCGGCGGGCCGGCATACCGACTTGATGCGGGCAGGGGTTCCGCTCATCTTCCAGGGCGGCGCGGCCAGTATCAGATCGCCGTACGCGGGATCGGCGACGCGGGCGAAACAGCCCCGCTCCCGCCAATTCTCCTCGGCGAGCGTTTCAAGCGGACGGTTGACACGCCCGGTTACCACGGCGGCGCCCGGGCCGCTCTTCTTCGATGTGTAGTCCTCCACCGCCCGCAGGATTTCGTCGGCGGTAAGGTTCCCCGACCACTCTTCGAGTATGGAAAGCAGAGCCTTCTCGTTCTCGATCCGGACGCGGCTTGCGGGGGTTGCGAAACGCGAATCCTTCACGAGCTCCGGCCGCCCGATGATGTTCATCAGCGACTCGAACGCCTCGTCGTTGTACGCCGCAATGAACGTGTGGCCGTCCCTGCACCTGATGTAGGTGTAGGGGAAGACCGCAGGGTCGAAGTTGCCGACCCTCTGGCGCGCCTGCCCCGCGGTGTGCATCCATGTGATGTTGTAGTCGGCGAACTTCATCAGCCCTTCGGCGCCGGACACGTCCACGAACTGCCCTTTCCCCGTCCCGGTCCGGAAGTTAAGGGCCGCAAGCACTCCGAACGCGCCCCACAACCCCTGGACGAACCAGCCGTGCCAGTTCCCGAGCCGGGTCGGCGCCTCGTGCGGTTTCGGCGGATATTTGCCTTCGGGCTCGCCGACGATGTGAGGGGTCCCGGAAAGGGCCTGGCACAGGATGTCCGAGTCCTTCACGCGCCGGTTCGCGTCGGGACCGAACGACCCGTACGTGGAAAGGGCGAGGAAGACCAGTCCCGGGTTTTCAACCGACAGGGTCGCGTACCCGATCCCCAGTTCCTCCATCCGGGCGGCTCCTTCGGAGGCAACGATAACGTCCGAGGCCTTCGCCAACCTCCGGAAGACGGCCTTCCCCTCTTCGTCCTCCAGC
>JAGVHM010000074.1 GCA_020056545.1 bacterium | reverse complement strand
CCCCGATCTCGGGTACGGGCGTGCCGGGCCGGCCGCCGGGCGAGCGCTTCCCGCAGCAGGCGCAGTTGATCGTCTCGGGCGATATGTTGTACCGGTCCATGAGCGACGGGTACATCGACGCGAAGTCGAGCTCCCCCGTCTTTTCGTGCAGGCCGGGCCGTGGCAGGTAGGTGAGCCCGCCCTTGTCGGTCGTGACGAGGTCGGCGCCGGATTTGAACTCCTCCGGCTCCCGCTTCTTGTAAGGCACCAGGATGCCGCGACGGAGCGCCAGGGCGACCTCCATCGCCGAGATGGCCGTCCCCGGCGAAGAGCGCGCCATCCGCTGCAGCGTGATGCCGGAGAGGCGGCACAGCTCGAAAAACCCCGGCAGCCCGGTCTCCCCGAAGAGGAACGAGTTCCGCGCGTCGACGTGCCAGCGTCCGGAGAGCATGTGCGGCGCGGCGCGGAAGATCACCTGCCCGTAGGAAACGTAGGACCGCTCCCGGTTGCGCCTGATGCCGCCGCCGGAATCGCGGCGGTCCCCGGCGGGCGGGTCGCGCCCGAGGAAAAAGGGCGCCCGGCTTCTTGCGGCAAGCGCGAGCATCCGCGGGAGGATGTAGTCGTCGCCGTACTCGGTGACGAGCAGATCGGGGTCGGCGTCCGCCAGGAGCTTCTGAAAATTCCGCAGGAACCGCTCGCCGTCCTCCCACATAAGGACGTGCGTCCTCCCTTCGGCCGCGAACAGAAGCGGGCGCGTCGGCCCGTGCGCCGGGTGCCCCGTCCCTTCCACCTTCAGGAACGCCGTCGTGACGGCGGGCCACGGCGCCTCGATGTCCCACGGGTCGTCGAGGACGCGGGAAGAAAGGAGAGTCCCGTCCGGCGCGCACTCCACCTGCGCGCGGGAGAGCGGATAGAGCCCCGTGGAGAAGGAGAACTGCTGCTCCGGGGCGACGTCCGCGTTGAACAACGCCTCCGCGCCGAAGGCGTGCTCCGCCTTCCGGACGGTGTTCATGAGAAGCGACGGCGACGGGACGGTGAGCGTCCACGTCGGCATCGTCTTCCCGGAGAAGAACTCGATCCCTTCTCCCGTCGCGACGTCGCATCGCCACCGCTGCGCGGCGGCGCGGATTACCGCGTCCCGAAGCTTGCCGCCCGCCAGCGTGAACGATGGGCGAAAGGGGGCCTTCAGGGCGAGCGTCTCCCCCGGCTTCGCGCGGAACCAGACGGTCATGCCGCAGGCATGGGGAATGACGTCGAGAACCCAGCCAGTCAGTGTCCGCCCGGACATTTTTCCGTGCCTTCCGCCTCCGCCAGCCGGCGGGCAAGCTCCTCCAGCCGGCGCGACAGATCCTCCATCTGCCGCGACAGATCCCGCGCCGCGCGGCGCTCTTCGATCAGGACGCTCATCAGGATCGCCTCGAAAGGCACGGCGCGGCCCGAGCAGACGCATGCGGCGGTATGGTACCTCGCGGCGGCGAACAGCTCGTCGAAGAGCCCGCGGTCCTCCCGGCGCAGCGCGCGCCGGAAAGATCTCCACGACTCCTCCTCGCGGTACAGTTCCTGGGTGAAGGGGATGACGGTGCGGCCCATCTTCAGCACCCTCCCGCGGAGAGCGGCGGCCCCGCAAGAGACGACGCTCGGAACACGGGGGCGCCCTCCGCAAAGAGAAGCAGCGGATCGGCGATCCGGACGAGGTGCCGGAAGAACCCCGCCCGGCCGATTTCCACGTCCTGGCCCCGCTCGCCCCGGCCGACCAGGACCACTCGCCTGCCCCCCGACGCGATCCTGTGCAGCGCGGACAGGCAGCCCCGGAAGATCCGGCACGCTTCCATGTATGGGACGTCGGCGTCGGTGAACGTTTCCGGCAGCCCGATGACGAGCGCGAGCCCCGCGTCGAACCGCGCCAGCGCGGGGGCCAGCCGATGCGCGAGGAGCGCCTCCATCTGGTGGCAGGTGAAGGCCCGCGAGACGCGGATGCGCGAAAGGGCCTTTCTGCCGTCTCCGCCCAGGGCCCTGGCCGCCTTGCTTATCTCGTAGGGGTCGAACCGGTTCCCCCCGTCCACCGCCACCACGGCCTCGCCATGCAGGAGCGGCCGGGCGAGCGCGCGCAGCGCCAACGCGCAGGCCCCCTCTCCGAAGATCCCCGCCATCCTCCCCCGCGGCGGAGAGAGGCAAAGGGAGGAGGCGCGTTCGAGATCGACGGAGGGCATCGCTTTGCTTCCTGGCGCACCTAAAGCTTGCGGAAGACGCCGACGACCTTACCGGCGATGCGAAAAGGATGGCCGCCGTCGGGAACGACGATGGTCGGGTACGCGGGATTGGCCGGCTCCAGCCGGATCGTCCCCTTCTGCCTGCGGAGCCGCTTGACGGTCGCCTCTCCGTCCACCATGGCCACGACGATCTCGCCGTCGGCGGCGTCGGCCTGCGCCCGGACGAGGACGTAATCCCCCTCGCAGATGTGGGCCTCCACCATGCTGTCCCCCTTGATGCGCAGGGAGAAGAGCTCCCCTCCCCCCACGAGCGCCGGATCGAAGAGAAGTTCTCCTTCCGCGACCTCGATCGCCTCGCGCGGACTGCCGGCGGGAACCAGCCCCAGCATCGGAACCCGCACCGGGAGCGGCGGCAGCGGCTCCCCGGTGAACTCGATCCGGCGGGGGTGGTGCGGCCTGCGCCGTATGTACCCTTTCCGCTCCAGCAAGCCCAGGTAATAGAAGGCGTTTTTCTCGGCGATCCCGAACTGAGCGGCGATCTCCTTCGCAGTGGGGGCGAACCGCCGCCGCGTCACGAACTCCCGGAGGAACTCCAGGACCCGCCGCTGGGACGATGTGAGAGGCACGGCCATATATGTATGTTAACATACATACCGGGATTTTTCGCAACAGGAATATATGCCGCGTGAGGCGAAGGAAGAACCGCTCCGGTATACTGATCGGGAAAGGAAATCCCTTACCGGTGACGCTGAAACGAACGGCCCTCTGGTGTGGCGCGGGACTGGCGGCCCTTCTGGGGATCGCCGCGTTGACCGTCGCATTGGCCGTCGCATTGGCCGTCCGCCAGCCCGAATTGCTCCGCCCCTTTGTGCAGCGGGCGCTGGCCCCGAGGGGCGGGACTGCAACGCTTGCGGGCCTGAGCGTCGCGCTTAGCCCGCCGACCCTTGCGATCTCGGGCCTCGTCATCTCGGGCCCGCCGGGCGAGGGTGAACTCCTTCGAATAGACCACCTTCAAGCCGAGCTGATCCCTGGCCGGATCTTTTTCGGCGGCCCCCGTTTGCGGCACGTGGAGGCGAAAGGCGTCGTTTTCGAACGATTGCGGCCAAGTGAATCGGAAGCCCCGCCCGATCCGACCCCGCTCACCCGGTTGTTCGACATAGAGGACCTGTCGCTTACGGATGCCCGGGTGCGCCTGGCTTTCCCGGGTGGCGATCTCGCGGCCGAAGGCTTGCATTTGAGCCTGGTCCCGGGGGAAGGCGGGATCCGCACCCTCACAGGTGACGGGAATCTGACCTTACGCAGCAACGGCTCCGTCGTCGCCGAGGGGAATCTTGCGGCGCGGGGGAAGGTGACGCCAGATCCCGCGATCGAGGCCAGCCTCGAATTGGCGTCAGGCCGCCTGTCGGTGCGCGGGCAGGACATCGGAGGCCTGCCACTGAAGGGTGATCTCGCTTTTCGCGGCGGGAGTTTCAGCGGCAATCTGAACGTCGACAACCTGTCGGCTGCCGCACTGCTTTCCCTTGCAAGGGTATTGAGCGGCCGCGGGCTGGACGGCTGGTCCCCAAGCGGGACGATAAGCGTCGCCACCCGCATCGAGCCCGCTAAGGCCGGCTCCCGGGTGACGGCCAAGGCCACGCTCGAACAGATCGGCTTCAGTTCGCCCGCCGGCGACGTGATGGGCGGGAAGCTCTCCGGCAGACTCGACCTCGAATGCCTGCTTGGTCCCAAACCCCGGTTGAAAGCCGACCTGATCATGAACCAGGGCGAGGCCCTTTGGGGCACGGTCTATCTCAACTTCGCACAGGCTCCCCTGGACCTTCACGCAGTGGGAACACGGGTTGGCACCGAAGAGTACAAGGACCTCTCCATCAACGGCGGACTGGCGGGGTTCGGACGTTTAAAACTCGAGGGGAAGGCGCGGCGGACAGGAGGGATCTGGCATCACCAGGGCCGGCTCGAGCTGGGCGAGACGGGGCTGGGGCCTGTCTTCAAGACTTTCTTAAGAGATCCGCTGGCCGCGGGGCACCCCGACCTGGCGGGCCTGAAGATGGATGGGACCGCCCGGATGGACCTTTCATTTTCCGGCAAGGATAAAGCGGTCGACCTGAACGGGCGGCTCCTGCTGCGCTCGGGCGCTCTTCTCCAGGAGGGGGAACCGCCGGTTCTATCCGGTCTTGAAATCGACCTGCCGATATCCTACTCCGTGGGAATCGCCGATCCTGGCCGCCCCGGACCGCTCCTGGCGGCGGAATGGGGCCGGTTAAGACTGGGAGAGCTTCGCATGGCCGGGGCGAAGCTGGGGCCCCTGGATATGCCTGCGGTCCTGGTTCCCAACCGTCTCTACCTGGGAGGAAACATCGACGCGTCCCTGTTCGGCGCCAGGATTCTCCTGCAGCGAATCCAGGTGGACGAGCCGCACTCCCCGAACTTTCACATCCATCTGGCGGCCCAACTGGACGGTCTCGATCTCGCCAAGATCTCCCCCAAGCTGGAGGGGCGCCTGCGGGGCATGCTCGATCCCGTTGACATAGGCAGTGAGCGCCTGACCGCCAAGGGCGAGCTGACCGGAGACCTGTTCGGCGGCCGGGCGGACATCCGCCGCGTGACGGTAGACCGGCCCTTTACACCTGGCCGGGAAATCGGGGGCGACGTCAACGTCGACCTTATCGACCTGGAACGGCTTTCCGAGGCCCTTAGCTCCGGCCGCGTCACAGGGCGAATCTCCGGGTCGCTGGAAGGTTTGCGGATCGCCTACGGCCAGCCGGTGGCGTTTCATCTCAGGATGGAGTCGGTGCCGACGAAAGGCGTGGAGCAGACGGTGAGCGTCAAGGCGGTGAACTCCATCTCGGTGGTGAGCACGGGGACCTCGTTGAGCGGGTCGGGGCCGTCTTTCATGATGAGTTTCTTCCGGGATTTTACTTATTCGAAGATCGGCTTTGAATGCGGCCTGAAAAACGACGTATTTACAGTCAGGGGGCTCATACGGGAAGACGGTGTAGAATATCTGGTGAAGAGGAGTCTTTTCGGTGGGATAAACGTGGTCAACGGCAACCCGGACAACCGCATCGGTTTTTCGGACATGGTGGAGCGCGCGAAGCGGGCGACCGGCGAAAAATCCCATTGAGGCATATGCGCCAATCCAATCACGAGAAGGGGGATACCATGCAAAGGCCTGCACATCGATTCCAGTTTTCAGTGCTGGCGGTTCTCGCCGTCCTCACGGCATGCGTCACGGTGAACATCTACTTCCCGGCGGCAAAGGTGGAGAAGACGGCCGAAAAGATCGTGGACGAGGTCTACCAGGAGAAAAAGGAATCCCCCCCGCAGGAGCAAAAGGAAAAACCCCGGTCGATGAATGATGGCGGCATGTTCGGCGTTATCACCCGGCTTGCCCGGTTGGGAGCCGCCCCGGCCCATGCCGAAGACGCCACGACCGTAAGCAACGCGGGCATCCGCGCGCTGAAGGAGCAGATCGGACAGCGCCACAAGGAATTGCTTCCCTATTATCAACAGGGCCAGGCGGGGATCACAAAGGACGGTTTCCTGGAGGTCCGGGGCACCAGCGGACTCGGTTTGCCCCAGGTGGCGGCCCTGAAAAGACTCGTCGACGCCGATAACGCCGCCCGCCGCCAACTCTACGAAGAGGTGGGGAAAGCTCTCAACCTGCAGCCTGAACAGGTATCCCAGGTCCGGCAGATCTTCGCAAAACAGTGGAGGGACAAGGCGCAGGCCGGCTGGTCGGTCCAGACGGACGACGGCAAATGGATCCGCAAGTAAAAACAGGTCCGCAGTAAAAAAAGGAAAGGGCCATGGATTGCCACATGGCCCTTGTTTATCACCCGCCGAAGCGGCTCCGTCATTCTCCGGATGCCTGCTTGGCCTCCTCCTCGATCCCGATCGGGATGCGCTCCCCGTTTTTTACAAGCCACGCGTCGAATGTCTGCATCGAGGGGTTGATGGCCCTTGCGGTATCGAGATCGCGTGCACCGCAGAAAACATGCTCGAAGTCGCGCTTGAACTGGAACATGTTGCCAAGATCATCGGCGCCCGGAAAACCGAACCTGCGATAGACGTCCGGCGGCACGTCGTTATACCCAACCTCCTTGCCCAGCGCCATGGTGAGCGCGGCGGCCATCTGCGTCCCGGTCAGGTGCTCGCCCGCGACACCGACGGTCTTTCCGATATACTTGGGGCCCGACTTGAAGATGCTGTAGGCGCATTTGCCGATGTCCCCGGCGGCCATTCCAGGAAGCTTCTTGTCCCCCATGGGCAGCGTGATCGCCAGCTTGCCGTCCGGTCCTCTCTTGGGACCCATCCCGAAGTAGATCAGGTTTTCCCAATAGAAGGACGTCAGAAGCAACGTCACCGGCAGGCCCAGCCCGGTGAAGATCCGATTCGCCTCGCCCTTCGCGTCAAAGTGCGGCACCTTGTATTTTCCCATGAGCGTCGGCATCCGATCGTCGTCGAGCGGGATCCAGTTGCGCGTGTCTTCGAGCGTCGACCAGATGACGTGCTTGACACCGGCGTGCTTCGCCGCGTCGGCCATGTTTTTCGCCTCGGCCAACTCCTTCCCGGGCGTAAAGTGCTCCCAGAAGAAAGTGACGCAGAATGCCGCATGGGCGCCCCGGAAAGCCTTTTTCAGACTCTCCAAATCGTCGACGT
>JAGVHM010000180.1 GCA_020056545.1 bacterium | reverse complement strand
GGATGGCCGGTCGACCTGCCGGAACGCTGCAACGCCGGCGTGGCGGTGGGCGACCTCGACAACGACAAGCGTCTCGATGTGGTGGCGGCCACGGTGGGCGAGCAGGGATGGGTCCTCGCATGGGATTCCCGCGGGCGTCCCCGCCGCGGGTTCCCGGTAGGCCTCGCGCAGCTGTCGGTCAACGCGAGCCCCGTTCTGGCGGACGTGGACGGCGATTCCAAAACCGACATCATCGTCGCGGCACTTCGGACTCGGTTCGAGCCGGCCGCCTATCTGGTCGCACTCGACCGGGAAGGAGATCCCCTCCCCGGCTTTCCGCTCACAATGGAAGGCTCCGAGGTCGTCACCGGCGGACCCGCGGTCGGGGACGTCGACGGCGATGGGCTTCTCGAGCTATTGCTCGGAACGGAACTTCAGGGACGGCTTTACGCGTGGAACCTGCTCGGAACCGCAGAGGGAGCGGGGTCCCCGTGGCCTCGGGCCGGCTTCGATGCGGCGAACACGGGCGTCTATCGGGCGCCCGACACCCGCAAGAAAGCGGTGCGTGCACCCGAGCCCCCCCCCTTGGCGACGCCGGTCGAAGGGCCGCAACCGGAATCGTCCTTCCCGCCACTCAGCAGCGTCCCCTTCATCCTCTCGGGCGAGGGCAGGGTCCATCTCGCCGTGCTGAATCTGATGGGGCAAGAGATCCGCACGCTTCTCGACACAATCCTGCCCATGGGAAGCTACACGATCGTTTGGGACGGCATGGACGGCCTCGGCCGCCCCCTCCCTGCCGGCGTCTACATCTACGAGTTGGAGACTCCCGGCCGGCGGGCCAAGGGGCAGCTTCTCTTGCTGAAATGATAGAACGGTGTAGGATCTCGATCTCTTGGAGCGGATCGATTGGCCGTGGCCAAGGCGATGACGGCCGGGCCAGGAGGGGTGGAAGGGAGGAGATCATGGTGAAACCGGCACCGGGTTCCGCTCACGAAGAATCGGTCCAGAAACTCCTTCGCTTCGTGAAAGAGAACGGCGTCGAACAGGTCGACTTGAAGTTCGTGTCGCTCATCGGGCGCTGGCACCACGTCACGATCCCCGCGGGCCGGCTCGATCGTTCGCTCCTCTCGTCCGGCGTGGGCTTCGACGGCTCCAGCGTCGCCGGTTACGACAAAGGGACGACCAGCGACATGACCATGATCCCCGATCCGGAGACATGCATGCTGGACCCGTTCTGGGACCGGCCGACCCTCAGCCTGATCTGCGACATCTTCCGGATGGACGGGCAGCCGTACCGCAGGGATCCGCGGGGCGTCGCGAGGAGGGCCGAGGAATATCTCCGTTCGAGCGGGATCGCCGACGCGGCCATGATGAGTCCCGAGTTCGAGTTCTACATCTTCGATTCCGTTCGCCATCGTTGCGAGACGCAGGGCTGCTTCTATGAGATCGACAGCGATGAGGCGGAATGGAACTCCGGGCGCGCAGACACCAGGGGAACGCGCCTGCCGCTGCGCGGCGGCTACCACGCGCTCCCGCCCCAAGACAGGCTCTTCCTCCTGCGTTCGGAGATGGTGAGGCTCATCGAGGGGTGTGGCATTCCGGTCAAGTACCACCATCACGAGGGGGGCGGGCCGGGGCAGGTCGAGATCGAGATCCTCTTCCATCCCCTCCTGCGCGCGGGGGATGTCACAATGACCGTGAAGTACATCACGCGGATGGCAGCCGATCGCGCAGGCAAGACGGCGACCTTCATGCCGAAGCCGCTCTGGAACGCGGCCGGCAGCGGGATGCACATCCACCAGCATCTCTTCCTCGACGGCAAGCCGCTCTTCTGGGACGAGAAGGAGTGGGCGGGTCTGAGCACGCTCGCGCTCTACTACATCGGAGGCCTGCTTCATCATGCCCCCGCGCTCCTCGGCCTGACGAATCCCAGCACGAACTCCTACAAGAGGCTCGTCGCGGGCTTCGAGGCGCCGGTGCACAGGATCTTCGGACTGGCGAACCGGAGCGCCGCCGTCCGGATTCCGGCCTCCGGCGACAGACCTGAAACGAAGCGCATGGAGTTCAGGCCTCCCGATGCGACGTGCAACATCTACCTCACGATGGCCGGCATGCTCCTCGCGGGACTTGACGGGATCCGGCGGAAGATCGATCCGCGCGAGGCCGGCTTCGGCCCCTTCGATCAGCAGCTATCGGCGATTCCCGAGAGCAAGCGGCGCGGCCTGAAGACCCTCCCGCTCTCGCTCGCCGAGGCGATGGACGCCCTGGAGAAGGACCACCAGTTTCTGCTCGATGGTGGCGTGTTCGACGAAGACCTGATCGAAGGATGGATCGAGCTGAAGAGGCGCGAGTCGCTGGACGTGCGCAACCGGCCCCATCCGAGAGAGATCGCGCTGTACTTCGACGCCTGATCAGGGTAAAGAAAATCCGCGGGAGGGGCGGGGCAAAGCCCCGTCCCTCCCGTCGGACCGCTTCCTCAAGGGCATTCGACGTCGGGGTACGCCGCGGACCTCGCACCCCAGCAACAGGTATCCCCAGCGGCGCTGACCGCCAGCCCCACGCCGTCCCGGAGATCCCAATGCACGCGGCTCGTCGCAGGCTCGCTCGCGTCGAAGAAGCTCACGTCGGCGATCGAATCGGCGAGCTCGTAGCGGAGGATGTCCCCCAACTCGCCCGAGCCGTTCGTCATGT
>JAGVHM010000067.1 GCA_020056545.1 bacterium | reverse complement strand
TACCGGCAGGCCGTTTCGGGCGGGCCCATCACGGCGCACCGGCCTCCTGCCGTGGAGGCATTCCTGCCGATCAGCGCCCTGATGGGGCTGAAGCGTTTCCTCGTCACGGGCCTGTACGACATGGTCCACCCGGCGGGCCTGACCATCCTCATCGCCGCCATCCTGTCTTCCTTCCTGGCCCGGAAGGTCTTCTGCTCCTGGGTCTGCCCGGTCGGCGGAATCTCGCGCGCGCTGGAATGGGTCGGAAAGAAGACGATCTGGCGCCGACGCAAGAAGGAAACCCTCGTCAACGACGGCGTGGACCTCGCGCTTGCCTCGTTGAAATACCTTCTCCTCGCGTTCTTCTTCTGGGCGATCGTCATCGGCATGGACAAGGTGGCGATCCACAAGTTCATGACGGGCACGTACAACTACGCGGCGGACGCGAAAATGCTCCTGTTCTTCACGGATATTTCGAGGACCGCCGCGATCACCCTGCTCGTCCTCGCCGCGCTTTCCGTCGTCATCAAGCACTTCTGGTGCCGGTACCTGTGCCCGTACGGCGCACTCCTGGGCCTGGTGAGCTGGATGTCGCCGCAGCGGGTCGTCCGGGACAAAGATGCCTGCATCGACTGCAAGGCCTGCACCCGCGCCTGCCCCGTGGAAATCACGGTGCATAAGAAAAATTCCGTCTGGACGCCGGAGTGCACCGGCTGCATGTCGTGCGTCTCCACATGCCCGGTGGAGAGCTGCCTGACGGTCACTAAGAAGGGGCGAGACTCATGGTCCCCCTGGCTGATTCCCGCCGTCGGACTCGGTGCGATCTACTTTCTCTGGGGGATCGCCCGGGTGACCGGACACTGGCAGACCGACGTCCCGCTCTCCACCTTGGTGGAAGCGTACCGGCAGGCGAACACGCTCATCCACCCGTAAGCACGGTTTCAAGCCCGAAGGCATGCTGCGGTCGCTTTACACCTCCGACTTGTTCCCTCGGACCTCCGCCCTGCTCTCGAACCAATCGTATATGGTGGGAAGCACGATAAGCGTCAACAGCGTCGACGTGATCAGCCCCCCCATCACCACCACGGCAAGCGGTTTCTGTATGTCCGCCCCCGACCCGGTGGCGTAGAGCATCGGCAGGTGGCCGATGAAGCTGGTCAGCGCGGTCATCAGCAGCGGCCGGAATCTTAAGTCGCATCCGGTCATGACCGTCTCTTCCACGCTCTTGCCCCCCTCCCGCAGCTGCCGGAAGAAAGCCACGAGGACCACCCCGTTCTGCACCGCGATCCCCAACAGGACGATGAAAGCCACTGCCGCCGAAACCGACAGGTGCATCCCCCACGCCCAGACGGCGATCACGCCCCCGACCAGCGCGAAGGGAAGGTTCAGGACCACGAGGAGTGAGTCGCGGACCGAGCCCAGGGCCATGTACAGGAGCAGCATGATGAGAAGGAGTGCGATCGGAACCACTATCGCCAGCCGGCGCATCGCCCGCTGCTGGTTTTCGAACTGCCCGCCGTATTCGATGAAATACCCGGGAGGAAGCTCCTTTTCCAGGCCGTCAAGCTTCCCTTTAACCTCCGCCACGAACCCGCCAAGATCCCGCCCGCGGATGTTGACCTCCGCGGCGACCCGCCGCATCCCCTTCTCCCGGCTGACCTGGGCCGGCCCCTCGACCGTCGAGATCTTCGCGATACGCCCCAACGGGATTCTCTCTCCCCTTCCTCCGGGAACGAGAAGCGCCCCCAGGTCGTCGATATCGCTCCGGTGCGCCTCCGGGAAACGGACGACCGCCGCGATCCTCATCTGCCCTTCGACCACCCGCGTGGCCTCCTTCCCGGCGACGGCCGTCTCAACGATTTCGTTGACATCGGCCACATTGATCCCGTACCGGGCCATCTCCTGCCGGTTCAGGGCAACCTCCACCTGGTCCATTCCGGATACCTGTTCCACCTTCACGTCCGTCGCCCCGCGGATCCCCGTCAACGTCGTCGCGATGCGGTCGGCGTACCCTTTGAGCTTTTCTAGATCGGGGCCGTAGATCTTGACCGCCAGGTCGCTCTTGACGCCGGAGATCATCTCGTTCACCCGGAGGGCGATGGGCTGTGAAAAGGAGGGGCGGATCCCCGGGATGGAAGCCATCTCTTTGCTTAACGCCTCGACCAGTTGCACCTTGTTCCTCCCCGCGTTCCATTCCTTCCGGGGCTTGAGCATTATGAAGATGTCGGTCTGCTCGGGCCCCATCGGGTCCTCCGAAATCTCCGCGCGCCCGGTCTTGCTGACGACAGTCGCCACTTCCTGGAACCCGAGGAGACGCTTCTCGACGTACGCCGCCACGGACACCGACCCTTCGAGGGATGCGTTCGGCAGCCGCACAACGTTGACGGCGATGGCCCCTTCGTCCAGTGGCGGCATGAATTCCGTGCCGATGCGGGTTGCGACGACACCGGCAGCGGCGAGGGCGAGCAGCGAGACGCCGAGGGTGATCGCGCGCTTTTTCCGGGCGGCGGCGAGCGCGTCCAGGTATCCCTGGCGGAACCTCCGCACGAACGCGAACTCCTTCTCCTCCCCCTGTTTCAGAAAGATGTCGGAAAGGACCGGTATGATCGTCAAGGCGACGACAAGAGACGTAAGCATCGCGATGATCATCGTCAGCGCGAGGGGGGCGAACATCTTCCCCTCGATCCCCTGAAGGGAGAACAGCGGGACCAGGACGATGCCGATGATGAGCACCGTGAACGCCACCGGGCGGGCCACCTCTTCCACGGCGCGAACCGCGACTTGCATCCGGAACTTGCCCTCGTGCCGTTGCGCGAAATGCCTCCGGACGTTTTCCACGATGACGATCGACGCGTCGACGACCATCCCGACCGAGAAGGCCAGCCCCCCGAGGCTCATCAGGTTCGAGGAGAGACCGGCCCACCCCATCACAAGGAACGTCGCCAGGAACGTCAGCGGAAGGGACGCCACGACGATCAGGGCGGTTCTCAGCTCGGCCAGGAACAGGAAGAGCACGATGATGACGAAAATGCCGCCCTCCATCAGGGCGTTGACGACCGTCCGGATGCACGCATCGATCAGGGAGGTACGGTCGTAGAAGACGTTCAGGCTCGCTCCCTTCGGCAGGCTTTTCTGGATGGCCGGTATCGCCTCCTTGACGCGGGTGACGACATCCCTGGAGTTCTCTCCCCGAAGCATGATGACCATTCCGGCCACGACCTCGCCCTTGCCGTCACGGGTCACCGCTCCCTGGCGCGTTTGCGGACCGGGCGCCACGTCGGCCACGTCGTGAACGTGCACGGGAACTCCACCATGGGCCTTGAGGACCACGTTGCCGATGTCCCCGGGACCGGCAAGCTGCCCGCGCCCCCGGACATACGTCTGCTCCCACCCGCGGACGATGTACCCGCCGGCGGCATTGGAGTTGTTCCTCTCCAGCGCCTCCACCACATGGCGAAGGGAGAGGTCGTATTTCAGGAGCGCGTCCGGCCGGACGAGGACGTGGTACTGCCTGACGAATCCTCCGAAGCTGTTGACCTCGTTCACCCCGGGGATCGGCTTGAGCTGGGGAGCCACGAGATAGTCCTGGATCGTCCGAAGCTCCGTCGGAGAGAGTCCTTCGCCCTCCAGGGTGTACTGGAAGATCTCTCCCAGGCCGGTGCTGATGGGTCCCAGCTCCGGCGCGATTCCTTTGGGGAGGTTTTCCTTCGCCGTCTGCAGGCGCTCGAAGACCTGCTGCCTTGCGAAATAGATGTCGACATCGTCCTGGAAGACCACGACCACCTGGGAGAAACCGGACTTGGACAGGGAGCGGACCTGCGTCACCTTCGGCACCCCTCCCATCTGCTGTTCGATGGGCCAGGTGACCTGCTGCTCGACATCCACGGCGGAATATCCGGGGGCCTCCGAGAGGACCATCACCTGAACGTTGGCCACGTCGGGAAAGGCGTCGATGGGCAGCCGCGTCCAGGCGATCCCCCCGCCGACGACGAGGATGCCGGTCAGGGCCAGTACGAGGATCCGCCGATGAAGTAGGAACTCTATGAATGCTCGCATGCGGCTCCCTTCAGTCGGCGCACCCTGCGCCCATCTTCCTGCGCAGGACGTCGGATTTCAGGAGGAACGAACCGTCCGTGATGATCGTCTGGCCCGCCTTCAGGCCGCTTTTGACCTCCACCATGTCTCCAAGGCGCCTCCCCAACGTCACGGGACGCCGGACCCAGTAGTCGCCCTCCTTGTGCACGAAGACGAACGTCTTCCCCTCGTCCGCGAGCACCGCCGCCTTCGGCACCGCGACGGCGCTTCCGCCGCCGGGTAGGAACACCCGGACGTTGACGAACATCCCGGGACGGAGATGCCCGTCGGGGTTGGGGACGACGATGCGGGCCTTCACGGTCCGCGTCTGCTCATTCATCGTCCCGGAAAGGACGTCCAGCGTCCCCCGGTACGGCTTCCCGCCGGTGGGAGAACGCACTTCGGCGGTGTATCCCCCGCCGCCGTTGACCCTGCCGAAAATGGAAGGCAGGTCGTTTTCCCGAAGGTCGGCCCAAACCCACACCTCGGAAAGATCCGAAAGCAGGAGGAGATCCTTTCCCGGCTCTACCCGCCTGCCGACGCTCACCTGCCGTTCGAGGACGACGCCCCCCTGGGG
>JAGVHM010000101.1 GCA_020056545.1 bacterium | reverse complement strand
CTCAAGGGACGGTGTTAAGAAATTGCAATCGATAACAAGATCAAGTGCTTAGTGCTGCACCGGTTATAAACAACACGGACCGTGCATCTATCGAGTTCTTAGGAACGTCCCGGTTCTGAGTTTAGTGCCGGATGACTTCCCCGTCTTCGGGGGCGGGAGGGAGGTCCTGGGGTTCCGGTTCCGGAGGCGATACAAGCTCGGCCGGCTTCACGTCGCCGGACAGGCTGATGGCCGCCTCGATCACCTCGTCCATGTGCCGTACGAAGATTAGCTCCAGGCTCTTCCGGATCTTGGACGGGATCTCCGCCATGTCCTTCTCGTTGTCCGCGGGCAGGATGACGGTCTTTATGCCCCCGCGATGGGCCGCAAGCAGCTTCTCCTTGATCCCGCCGACCGGAAGGACGCGTCCCCGCAGGGTGATCTCCCCCGTCATCGCCAGGTCGTTGCGCGCGGGAACTTTCAGCAGCGCCGACGCGAGCGCCGTCGCCATCGTGATCCCCGCCGACGGGCCGTCCTTCGGGATGGCCCCCTCCGGCACGTGGATGTGGATGTCGATCTTCTGGTAGAAGAGCTTGTCCAGCCCCATGCGGTCCGCCCGGGTCCGGATGTAGGAGAGCGCGGCGTGGGCGGATTCCTGCATCACCTCCCCCAGCTTCCCCGTCACCTTCAGGTTTCCCTTCCCCGGCATGAGCGCGGCCTCGATCAGCAGGAGCTCCCCGCCGAACTCCGTCCACGCCAGCCCCGTGCCCAGGCCGATCTGGCCCTTCTCCTCCGCCTCTCCGTACCGGTATTTCGCGGCGCCCAGATACCGGCGGACGGCATGCGGGGTGACGCGCACCTTCTCGACGGACGGGTCCTTCACCACCTCCCGGGCGATCTTGCGGCAGATGGATGCGATCTCCCGCTCCAGGTTGCGCACCCCGGCCTCGCGCGTGTAGTAGCGGATGATATGCAGGATGGCCGCGTCGGTGAACGAGACCTTGCCGGCCGACAGGCCGTGCTCGTCCCGCTTTTTCTTCAGAAGATGGTTGAGCGCGATGTGGAGCTTCTCGACCTCCGTGTACCCCGGCAGGCGGATGATTTCCATCCGGTCCTGCAAGGGCGGCGGGATCCCGTGCAGCATGTTCGCCGTGGTCAGGAACATGACGTCGGACAGGTCGTAATCGATGTCCAGGTAGTGGTCGTTGAAGGTGTTGTTCTGCTCCGGGTCGAGCACCTCGAGGAGCGCCGACGAAGGGTCTCCCCGGAAGTCCATCGACATCTTGTCGACCTCGTCGAGCAGGAACACCGGGTTCAGCGTCCCCGCCTTCTTCATCTGGTGGATGATCTTGCCGGGCAGCGCCCCGATGTACGTCCGCCGGTGGCCCCGGATCTCCGCCTCGTCGCGCACCCCTCCCAGCGACATCCGCACGAATTTGCGGCCGGTCGCTCGCGCTATCGACCGGGCCAGCGAGGTCTTTCCCACGCCGGGGGGTCCCACGAAGCACAGGATCGGGCCCTTCAGCTTTGTCACCAGCTTGCGGACCGCGAGGTATTCGACGATCCGTTCCTTGGGCTTCTCGAGGCCGTAATGGTCTTCGTCCAGGACCTTCTCCGCCGCCTCGATGTCCAGCTTGTCCTCGCTGCGCTCCTGCCAGGGGATGGAGATGAGCCAGTCGACGTAGTTCCGGCTGACGGTCGCCTCGGCGGACATCGCGGACATCATCCGGAGCTTCTTGATCTCCTTCTGAGCCTTCTGCGCCGCCTCCTTGCTCATCCCCTTCTTCTTGACCTTCTCCTCGAGCTCGTCCAGCTCCGTCTTGCCCTCGTCCGCCTGCCCGAGCTCCTTCTGGATGGCGCGCATCTGCTCGTTCAGGTAGAACTCCCGCTGGGTCCTCTCCATCTGCTTCTTGACGCGACCGCGGATCTTCCGCTCGATCTCCAGGATCTCGATCTCCGCCTCAATGAGAGAGAGAATCTTCTCGAGACGCTCCTGCTCCGACTCGAGCTCCAGGATCGCCTGCTTGTCGGATAGCCTGACCGGCATGTGCGCACCCGCCACGTCCGCGACCCGCGAGGGGTCCTGCATGGCGGCGACCTGCGCGAGCACCTCGGCTGGGACTTTCTTGCTGAGCTTGCAGTAACTTTCGAAGGAGGAGAGCACGTTGCGCACCAGCGCTTCCGCATGAGGACCGGTGATCCGCTCCGGGGCAATCTCCTCCGTGCTTACCTGGAAGAAGCGGTCGTTGGGCAGGTAGTGCAGGACCCTGGCCCTCGCGCGCCCCTCGACGAGCACCTTGACCGTCCCGTCGGGAAGCTTGAGGAGCTGGATGATGTGGCTGACGGTCCCGACGCGGTGGATGTCCTCCTCCGCGGGATCGTTCGTCGTCGCGTCCTGCTGTGCGGCAAGGAAGATGAGGCGGTCAGAGGACAGCGCGGTCTCGAGGGCCGCGATCGACTTGTCGCGCCCCACGAACAGGGGGACCACCATGTGCGGAAACACGACTATGTCGCGCAGGGGCAGGAGCGGAAGGATTTTCTTCCTGTCTTCCATCAGACCCTCAGCGTCGCAACCGGCTCCCCGATAGTCGGGGAGGCCGCCAGCGTCACGCCAGCTCCGCCTTCTTGCCCTGCACGATCTCCGGGGGGACCTTGCCGCTCACCACGTCTTCCGTGATGATGCACTTCTTTATATTGCTCTGGGAGGGGATTTCGTACATCACGTCGAGCATGATGTGTTCGAGAATGGACCGCAGACCCCGCGCTCCCGCCTTCCGCTCCATCGCCTGCCTTGCGATGGTCCGCAGCGCCTGATCCGAGAACTCCAGCTTGACGTTCTCGAACTCGAACAGCCGCTGGTACTGGCGGACGAGCGCGTTCTTGGGGCGCATGAGGATCTGGACCAGCGCGTCCTCGTCCAGCTCGTGAAGGGTGGCGAGAACCGGCAGCCGGCCCACGAATTCGGGGATCAGCCCGTACTTGATCAGGTCCTCCGGCAGCACGGCCTCGAGGAGCTTCCCCAGGTTCCGCTCGGTCCGCGACACTATTTCGGCCCCGAAGCCCATCGTCTTTTTCGCGGTCCGCCGCTCCACGACCCCGTCGAGGCTTACGAACGCCCCGCCGCAGATGAAGAGGATGTTCGTGGTGTCCACCTTGATGAAGTCCTGCTGCGGATGCTTGCGGCCCCCCTTCGGGGGAACGTTGGCCACGGTCCCTTCCAGGATCTTGAGGAGCGCCTGCTGGACGCCCTCCCCGGACACGTCCCGGGTGATCGAGGGGTTCTCGGACTTGCGCGCGATCTTGTCGATCTCGTCGATGTAGACGATCCCCTTCTGCGTCTTCTCAACGTCGTAGTCGGCCGCCTGGAGGAGGGAGAGGATTATGTTCTCCACGTCTTCCCCCACGT
>JAGVHM010000102.1 GCA_020056545.1 bacterium | reverse complement strand
CGCCTCCTCATCGATCGAATCGGCCGCCACGAGGATCGGGACCATGAGGATCCCCCAGCCGCCCGGCGTGAGGATCCGATAGAGTTCCCGGAACGCCTTCCGGTCGTCGGAGACATGCTCCAGCACGTGGGAGCAGACGAATGCGTCGGCGCAGCCGTCCGGGTAGGATCCCATGTCCATGATGTCCACGCGGTCGTCCACCCCTTCCATCGAGAGATCGGCGGTGCGATGTTCGACATGAGGGTATTTTCTCCTGATGAGGGAAGTGAAGGCACGGGAGGGGGCGAATTCGATGAGTACCTTCCGGGCATCCTTTCCCGGCGCGCCCAGCCTCTTTTCCAGATACAAGGCGCAGAGCCGGTCCCTGTCGGCGGCTCCGCATTCCGGGCAGGAATATTGCCGGACGTTGAGGGTCTCCATGTCGTCGAGGGCGATCGGCGACTCGTACTTCCGCAGGTTTTCCCGGTAGAACTCCGGCAACGGAGCGAACTCCCCCACGGATGTGTCGCACACGGGACAGAAATAATCCTCCGGTCCGGATTTCTTCATCTTCATTTCCCGATCGGGCTCAGGCACTCCGTTTCCCATTCCAGCCGTGGACGGATGACGCCGACCCATTTCCCGTACCATTTCCCGGGCCGTTCCGTCTCGCGAATCTCGAAAAATGCGAGCGAGTCGAGGTCGACGAGGGGGACCGAGGTGTCCTCGACGATCAGCAGCCGCACCCTGTACTTCGCATCGTTCAGCAGGTTCCCCGGGATATGGCAAATTCCTCTCACCAGCCCTTCGGGATACGGGCGCGGCTCGGAAAACGAGTTGAAGATGCAGACGTTATGAATGTCGTACAGGACCATGCTCAAGTTGAGCTGCGCGGAGGGGGCGCGATTCCAGAATTCGAACGCCAGCCGAAGGGGCGTGGCGACGGAGAGCCCGCCCGTCGAACCTTCCCCGTCGGGACCAATGGATACGCGGTGGATGCGGATTCGATCGTTCCCCGGGGCCGTGTCCGGATTTTCCCAGATCTGCTCGAGCGCGATCTTCGCATTGCTCTCCAGATACGCAGCCGACACCGCTCCGGCATCCCCGTCCATGACGATGCTTCCGGAATCCAGCCATATCGCCCTGCTGCAGAGGCTCCGCACCGCCGTCATGTTGTGGCTGACCAGCAGGACGGTCCTTCCCGAGCGCGCCGCGTCCTCCATCTTTCCGAGGCATTTCTGCTGGAACTTCGCGTCCCCCACGGAAAGGACCTCGTCCACGATCAGTATCTCCGGCTCCAGGTGGGCGGCGACGGCGAAGGCAAGCCGCACGTACATCCCCGACGAATAGTGCTTGACGGGGGTATCGAGGAATTTCTCCACCTCGGAGAAGGCAACGATATCGTCGAACTTCTCCCGGATTTCCGCCTGGCTCATGCCGAGGAGAGCGCCGTTCAGGAAAATGTTCTCCCGGCCGGTAAGGTCCTGGTGAAAACCGGTCCCCACCTCCAGGAGACTGCTCGTTCTGCCGGTGAGCTCGACTCGTCCCGCGGTCGGCTCGGTGATCCCGGAGAGCACCTTGAGGAGCGTCGACTTTCCCGCGCCGTTCCTGCCGATGATGCCGACGACTTCCCCGGGGGCGATTTCGAAGCTCACGTCCTTCAAGGCGAAGAACCGCTCTTCCCGCGAAGCGTCCCCTCCGAGCCGCCGGTACCTCCGGTACGGCGACAGGAAAGCGTCGGCGAGCATCTCCCGGAACGTCTCATGCGCCCTCGGCCGGCCGCCGATTACGTATTCCTTCGACAGGTTCTGCACTCTGATCGCGGGCATCGGGGCTGTCGCGGGTCCTTTCGTCAGCTCTTAGATGATGTCGGCAAAACGGCGCTCGACCTTCCCGAAATATGCGACGCCGGCGGCGAAGACGGCCGCGGAGAGCGCGAGGGAGACGGCGATCGCCCCGAAATCGAACGGCTTGCCCAGGAAGGCGGCGCGGAACCCCTCCACCAGGGCGGCCATCGGGTTGGCGAGGAGGAGGAAGCGCCACCGCTCGGGGATGAGACTTTCGGGATAGACGACCGGGGTCAGGTACATCCAGATCTGGAGAGCGAAGCCGGCGAGATGGCCGAAGTCGCGGTAGGCGACGGTTAGAGCGGAGAAAAGAGTGCCCACGCCGAGGGCGGCCATGATGATACCCAGCGCCAGGATAGGCACCGCCAGCAGGTTCATCGTCCAACCGACGCCGAAGACCGGCAGGATGGCGAGAAGAACGGCGACGGAGATGCACAGGTCCACGAGCCCTCCCGCCACCGCCGCGACGGGGATTATGAGGCGGGGGAAGCTGACCTTGCCGACAAGGCCCGAAGATGAGACGAGGGAGTTGCCGGAAAGGAGCACGGCGCCCGAGAAGTAGGTCCAGGGGAGAAGAGCGGAGAAGACGAAGAGAGCGTACGGATAGCCGTCCGACGGCACGCGGACGAGCATCCCGAAAACCAGGGTGAAGATCGCCATGCTCGCAAGGGGCCGGAGGATTACCCAGGCAACCCCGATAACGGTCTGCTTGTACCGCACCTTGAGATCCCGCCGGACGAGGACGCCCAGCAGTTCCCGGTACCTCCAGAGCTCCTCGAGATCCAGCATTTTCCATCCCCGGGACGGCTCGATGATCTTAGTTGGTACGGAGGAAACACCGGGGTTCCGGTTCGATGGGGACGGGGAACGTTCGGAAGGTGCGCTTTTCATCGATGCGTACATTCTACGGGACTGGACATCGATTCTCAATGCCGGTTGACGGCCGCGAACCGGATGGGAGAAACTCCAAGGAGTGACGATAAAGATCGCCTACCTCCTTCCGAACATCGAGGCGGGAGGGACGGAGAAGCACATTCTCTCGCTTGCCCGCTCCCTCGACCGGTCCCGGTATTCCCTTTCCCTCGTGACGACGGCCGGCGGCGGAAGCCTGTTCAAGGAATTCTCCGAAATCATGCCGGTCACCGTGATGGGGGAACCTGGCTCCCACCGGAGAATCCGGGTGGGACCGCTCGTGCACGTAGGCGCCATCGGTGCGCTGGCGTGGATCTACCGGAAAAAGCGTCCCGACATCGTGCACGCCTGCCTTCCCGTCGCCTGTGTCCTCGGTCCGGTCGCGGCGCGCCTTGCGGGCGTCCCGAAAGTGATTGTCAGCCGGAGGTCGCTGGCGAACTACAAGGCGAAATATCCGCAGATGAGCCGGGTCGAGCCGCTCGGGTACCTTTTGGCGGACGCGGTCCTGGTGAACTCCGACGCGGT
>JAGVHM010000113.1 GCA_020056545.1 bacterium | reverse complement strand
GATGGACGGTCGCGGGTATCCCCGGGGGCTGAAAGGGGAAGAGATACCGATCGAGGGGAGGATCGTGATGCTCGTCGATCAATATGATGCCTTAAGAAGCGAAAGGCCATACAAACCTGCGTTTGACCACGATAAATCATACAAGATCATCACAGCAGGAGATGGGAGGACATCGCCGGAGCATTTCGACCCGAACGTGCTGGATGCGTTTATCCGTGTTGCGTCAGAGTTCGACGGAATATTTCAGGAGTTATGCGGATAACGGACGCAGTATCTCGATGCCGGTTGAAATGGCTCCCGGATCGCCGGGCGGTTGCATTAATAATAATCACCGGGACCGCCGTGGTACGATGGGCGCGTGAGACGCTCCTCACGCATAACGGTCACCGTATTATTGTTTATTTCATCAACGCTCGCCGGGTGCGCGGCGAAACTACCGATAGACGAAGGGACTCTTGTAATCGCCCTCCCCGGGGCGCCCACCTCCATCGATCCCCGGCTGGCCACCGACGCCTACGGCGAGCAGATCCTCCAGATGACCCATGCCTTCCTGATCAAGAGGGACGCATCGGGAACCCCGGTCCCCGACCTCGCGGAGAGCTGGGAGGAGATATCACCCACCGAGATCGTCTTCCGGTTGCGAAAGGGGGCGCGCTTCCACAACGGGCGCGATGTGACCTCCGCGGACGTGCGTTTCACCTTCGAATGGATCCTGGATCCGAAGAACCTGTCGCCGCACCGCGCGACATACGCATCGATCGCCCGAATAGCGACCACGGACCCGCTGACTGTGGTGTTCCATCTCAAGGAGCCGTTCGCCCCGTTTCTCATCGGGATGGCGCGCGGGATCGTCCCGGCCGGGACCGGCGCAAGAGGATACAGCCCCGTGCCCGGCGCCGGCCCTTTCAAGATCGACGATTTCCGCCCGGACGAAGGCGCGGCGCTCTCCCGGTTCGACGGGTATCACGGCCGCTCCCCCGCCGTTGCGAAGGTCCTCGTGAAGTTCATCCCCGACAGCAACGTACGGTTCCTGGAACTGAAGAAAGGCAGCGTGAACTTCGTTCTCAACGGAGTGGACCCGGACCTCCTGCCCGCCGCCATGCGGAACGAAAACCTCGCGATGGAAGAGGCGCCCGGAGGCAACGTCTCCTACCTGGGATTCAACCTGCGGGACCCGGTCCTGTCCGACGCGCGCGTGCGGCGCGCCGTCGCGCTCGCAATCGACCGGGAAACGATCGTGCGGGCGATCTGGAAAGGGCATGCCGACCTTGCCGATTCGATCCTCGCTCCCGGTTTCTGGGCGCACGCGGAAGGCCTACCCCCGCTGCGGCACGATCCCGCGGAGGCAAAGCGTCTCCTCGACCAGGCGGGATACCGCGATCCCGACGGGATCGGCCCGAAGCCGAGGTTTACGCTCATCTACAAAACCTCGCAGAACGAATTGCGCCGACGGATCGCCGCCGTCATACAGGAACAGCTGCGTCAGGTCGGCATCGCGTTGACGGTGCAGTCCCTGGAATGGGGGACCTTCTTTTCGGACATCAAGAAAGGAAACTTCCAGCTCTATAGCCTCACCTGGGTCGGAATCGCCGATCCCGACATCTTCCACTACGCCTTCCACTCGGGGCAGATTCCCCCGGAGGGCGCGAACCGCGGACGTTACGCCAACCAGGAACTCGACCGCCTCGTTCTTGAGGGGCGGCGGGAGCCGTCGCGCCCGAAGCGGAAGGAGATCTACCGCAAGATCCAGCTTCTGTTGGCGCGGGATCTGCCGGTGCTCCCCCTCTGGGTCAACCGGAACATGCTTGTCAGGGACCGGCGGCTTGAGGGGTTCACCATCACGCCCGACGAGGATTACACATCGGTCAAGGATATGCGGATAGAGGGAAAGGTGGCCGGCATGCCCGCAAAGGGCGCGCCGTGAGACGATACGTGCTTTCGCGCGTTGCGCAGATAGTCCCCGTGGTATTCGGCGTCGTCACCATCGTGTTCCTGCTGCTGCACTTCATACCCGGCGACCCGGTCGAAATCATGCTGGGCGAAAGCGCCGTGGCGGCGCAGAAGGAGGAACTTCGCAGGGAACTCAAACTCGACCGCCCGATAGTCGCACAGTACCTGGAATTCCTCGGCGGACTGGCCAGGGGCGACCTGGGCGTCTCCTTCCGCAGCCGCGAGCCGGTGGCCCGCGAAATCCTCTCACGCTTCCCCGCCACACTCCTCCTTGCCGCGGCTTCCCTGCTCGTCGCGCTTCTCATCGCCGTCCCACTCGGGGTGCTGTCGGCGATGCGGCAGCATTCCATCATCGACCACCTTTCTTCCCTGCTGGCGATGCTGGGGCTTTCGATGCCGAATTTCTGGCTCGGCCCGCTCCTGATCCTGGTCTTCTCCATCCACTTGGGGCTTTTCCCCGTGGCGGGGTTCGGCACGGTCCGGCACCTCGTTCTCCCCGCGCTCACGATGGGCATGGGGATGGCGGCAATACTCATGCGGATGCTGCGCTCGTCTCTCCTCGAGGAGATCCGGCAGGAGTACGTCAATACGGCGTCCTCCAAGGGGCTTTCCCGCAGGGCGGCGGTGTTGCGCCACGCACTCCGGAACTCGCTGATTCCGGTCCTGACCGTACTGGGGCTGCAGTTCGGGGCGCTGCTGGCCGGGAGCATCATCACCGAAACGATATTTTCCTGGCCCGGGATCGGGCGCCTCACCATCCAGGCGATCGACGCCCGCGACTACCCTCTCGTGCAGGGGTGCATACTGTTCATCGCCCTTTGCACCGTCGCGGTCAACCTTGCGACGGACCTTCTCTATTTCCGCCTCGATCCGAAAATCCGCCATGACTGAGCCGGGGCGCGCCATCCGGAGGAGCGTCGTGTCGCGGTTCCTGCGCCACCGGGCAGCGGCGGCGGGCCTTGCAGTCGTAGCAGCGCTTCTCCTCTTCGCGCTGCTTGCCCCCTGGCTTTCCCCTTTCGACCCGAATGCTCAGGACCTCGACTCCGGGCTGTCCGGCGCCTCCGCTTCCCACTGGCTGGGACAGGACAAGCTTGGGCGGGACCTGCTATCCCGGGCGATCCACGGTTCCAGGATTTCCGTCCTCGTCGGCCTCGGCACGGTCGCAATATCCCTTTTCATCGGCCTGATCGCCGGATCGGCGTCCGGTTTCTTCGGCGGCCGCGTGGACAACCTCTTCATGCGTGTTTGCGACGTGCTGATGGCGTTCCCGGGGATACTCCTCGCCATAGGCATCACAGCGGTATTGGGCCCTTCCCTGCGCAACGTGCTGATCGCGCTTTCGCTCCTGGGGTGGGTCGGCTACGCGCGTCTCATCCGGGCGCAGGTGATGAAGGTCAAGGAGATGGAGTTCGTGGAGTCGGCGCGTGCCTCGGGGAGCCCGCCCGCGAGGATCCTCATCTCACACGTCCTCCCGAACGCCCTCTCGCCCATAATCGTGGAGGCGACGTTCGGGATCGGCCGCGCAATCGTCGCCGAAGCGGGCTTAAGCTTCCTGGGCCTTGGCGTCGCGCCGCCGGCGCCCTCCTGGGGGGCGATGATCAACGAGGGGCGGCATTTCCTGTTCGTGGCCCCGCACATCGCCGCCGTGCCGGGGCTGGCGATCATGGCCACCGTGATGGCGTTCAATCTTATAGGGGACGGCTTGCGTGACGCGATGGATGCGCGTGAGGATATCAGCTAAGAGTCCGGATTGACCGGAGACACCGGGTTGATGATATATTATCGGCATTTGAACGAGTGAACGGGCTCGCCCGCACGCCGGGGCGGGATAACGGTTCAACGACGGAGGAAGGAGGGCACGGTATGGCGAAATCGGGCAGGAAGGGCATGACCCGCAGGGAGTTCGTCAAAGCCGCCGGCATCGGGACGCTCGCGATGGGAGTTGCGCCGGCGATCATCATCCCCGGACGCAGCCATGCGGCCGGGAAAGAGTTGAAGATCCT
>JAGVHM010000136.1 GCA_020056545.1 bacterium | reverse complement strand
TTCCCCGGAGCTACGTTCGCGACCTTCGCCCGCTCACTGCGGATTCCGCTTCGACGCAATCTATCCCTCCGCTCCATACGCCGCTCCGTGGAAGCCCCCGCTGCGCCCTGCGTCCGCGTCGCTGCTATTCCGATTCATCCCCGAGGCGTAGCGATCTCCGTTCCGAATGAACCGCCGATCGGGATGTTCCCGACCGGATTTGTACGTTATATTAGGCGGATGGACTTCCTGGGAAAACTGATCCTTGCGCCGCTGGCCGGGATCACCGATACGACGTATCGCCTGCTGTGCCGGGAAAACGGCGCCGACGTCGTCCTCACCGAGATGGCCTCCGCGAAAGGGCTTCTGATGCAGCCGGAGCGGACCCGGCGGTTCCTCGAGTACCGCGAGGAGGAGCGGCCGATCGGCGCGCAGATTTTCGGGGCCTCTCCGGAAGAGATCGGTGAGGCGGCCGCCGCGGTCTCCGCCATGGGTTTCGACTTCGTCGACATCAACATGGGCTGCCCGGTGCGCAAGGTCACCGGGGGGGGCGCCGGCGCGGCGCTCCTTTCCAACCCGGGGCTGGCAGGTAGAATAGTCGCCGCCGCGGTCCGTTATGCCGGCATACCCGTCACGGCGAAGATCCGCTCCGGGTTCGGGACGGAGCCCGCGACCTATATCGAAGTCGCCGGCGCGGTCTTCGAATCCGGCGCCGCAGCGATCACCCTCCATCCTCGAACGCGGGGGCAGATGTTCTCAGGCGATGCCGACTGGAGCCACATCGCGGTTCTCAAGCGGGAGTTCCCCGGCCGCGTGATCATCGGCAACGGCGACGTCCGCCTTCCGGAGGACGCCGCCCGGATGATCTCCGAGACCGGCTGCGACGCGGTCATGGTGGGCCGCGCGTCCCTCGGCAACCCGTGGGTCTTCCGGGCGATGCGCAGCCGGCTGCCTGTTCCCGCGGGGCCGGCGGACCTTCCTTCTCCCGGCGTTCCCTCCGCTTCCGTGCGGCGCGCACTGATCCTTCGCCACGGCGAAGAGATGCACAGGCGGAAGGGGGACGCGGGGATCCGCGAAATGCGCAAGCATCTGGCGTGGTACAGCCGCGGAATTCCGGGGGCGGCGGCATTCCGCGGCGAGATTGTCAGCGTTTCCACGCTCGAAACATTCCGCGCGGCCGTCGAGCGCTTCTTTTGAGCGACCTCCACCGGAACGCTATTGAATCGATAAACACGGGGATCCTCGTTTTCGACGGCGACGGAAAGCTCGCCTACATGAATCCCGCGGCGGAAGAGATATTCCAGGGGTCGGCGCAGATCCTCAAGGGAAAGCACTACCGGACGTTGTTCCGCGGGAGCCCGTCGGCCGTCCGGATCGCGCGGAAAGCGATTGCGGAGAACGCCGCGGTTACAGGGTTCGACGTCGAGCTGCGGCTCCCCCGCCGGGGAGCGGAGCTGCCTCCCCTTTCGGCCATCATCGGGGCCTCTCCTCTTTCCGGTCCCGAGGGTGAGCCGCAGGGCGCGGTGGTGTCGATCAAGCCGGCGGATTTCCTCACGATGGCGGAGCAGGATGAGATGGCGGCTCTGAGCGCCGAGGAGATGCAGATGCTGGCCTACGGCATCGCCCACGAGATCAGGAACCCCCTCGGCGGGATCCTGGGTGCGGCCCAATGGATACTGCGGCGGGAAACCTCGGATGAGGAGCGCAGGGAGGGGGTCCGCCTCATCCAGCGGGAAGCGGAGCGGATAAACGGCCTAGTCGAGAAGATGCTCGAGATGGGCAAATCCCCGCGGAGCGCCAGGCCGTTCCCGCTTCTCCCCCTGTTGCTCGAAGCCGAGGAGCTTTTGAAGTCGGAGGTCCGCGCCAAGGGGAAGGAGATATCCTTCGAGCGGCGCGTCGACCCGAGCCTCCCCAACGTTATTGGCCACCCCGACACCATCTTCCGGGCGATCGTCAACATCCTGAAGAACTCGGTCGAAGCGATCGAGCGGAAAGGAACGATCCGCATCGACGCGCGGATGAACGTCAACTTCCGGGTGAGCCGTGGAAGGGGAAGGAAGCTGTCCTTCCTGGAAATCGCGATAACGGACGACGGGGCGGGGATGTCGGAGGAAGACACACGGAAGGCGTTTCTCCCCTTCTACACCACCAAGCCCAAGGGAACCGGCCTGGGGCTGGTGATGGCGCGCCAGGCCGTCACCCGCAACGGCGGTAAGCTGGAAATAAAATCGGTGCGGGGAGCCGGAACGACGGTTAGAATATCCCTTCCTGTCGATCCCGGGAAGAAAGCGGCGCGTTGAAAAAAGTCCTGATCGCAGACGACGACGAAAGCATCCGCTGGGTCCTCCAGAAAACGGTTACGGGCATGGGGTTCGCGGCGGATCTCGCAGAGGACGGCGACAAGGCTTTGTCCCTGCTTTCGAAGCACGCCTATGCCGCTGCCTTCGTCGACATCAGGATGCCCGGGATGGAGGGGATCGAGGTCCTCGAGCGCGTCCAGGCCAAGACTTCGCCGACCCGGTTCTTCATCATGACCGCGGTGAGACGCCCCGACGCGGCGGCGCGATCCACGCGGGCGGGCGCGGCCGAATTCATCACCAAGCCGTTCGACATCGTTCATATCGAGAAGCTTCTGAAGGACCTGGAGAAGGAGTCCGCCTCCCGGGAACGGCCGTACCGCGCCGAAGACCCCGAGGAGTGGCGTTCCGCCCGGATCGTCGGGAAGAGCCGCGCCATCCTCGAGGTGTTCCAGAATATCGGGAAGGTGGCGGACTCCGACGCCACGGTGCTTCTTACGGGTGAGCGCGGTGTGGGGAAGGAGCTCGTCGCCCGCTGCATCCACGACCTGGGAACGCCTGAAGGTCCGTTCGTCGCCGTCAACACCTCCGCCATTCCTAGGGATCTTCAGGAGGCCGAGCTGTTCGGTTTCGAGAAGGGGGCGTTCACCGGCGCGGAGGCCGCCCGTGAAGGCAAGCTCGAGGCCGCCATGGGCGGGACGCTGTTCCTGGACGAGATAGGGGATACCCCTCCCGATCTGCAGGCCAAGTTGCTGCGCGTCCTGCAGGAAAAGGAGTACACGCGGCTCGGGTCGAACCGTCCGCAGAAGTTCCGCGGGAGGGTGATCGCGGCGACAAATCGGGACCTGCGGCGGCTGACCGCCGAAGGTAAATTCCGTGAGGACCTCTTCGACCGGCTGAACGTCTTCCCCGTCCGCGTTCCAGCTCTTTCCGAGCGCCGCGAGGACATACCGCTGCTGGCGGACTTCTTCCTCAATAAATATTGCGCGATTCTCTCCAGGCCGCCGAAGTCTTTCTCGCGGGAAGCGCTCGAGGAGCTCTCTTCCCACGCCTGGAAGGGGAACGTGCGCGAGCTCGAGAACTTCGTCCAGCGGCTGGCCGTCCTTTCCGCCGGGAAGCTCCTTCGCCGGGAGGAGGTGGCCCGCGAGCTGGCGAAGGCGGAAGGGGCGCCCGACCTCGCCACCGCCCCTCTCGAGCAAGTGATAGAGGAGCGGGTCCGGGAGTTCGTTCGCCGCCTGGGGCCCGCAATCGAGGACGAGGAGAACCTTCACGGGCTGTTCCTGCGCCAGGTAGAGAAGCCCCTGATCAAGGTCGTGATGGAGGCAGCCGGGGGAAACCAGATCAAGGCCGCGGGAATCCTCGGCATCAACCGGAACACCCTTCGCAAGAAACTGGGAGCGCTGTCGCTTCTCCCGAAGAGCAAGAAGAAGAAGAAAAGGAAACCCCGTTGAGCCGGAGCGGGGCGGGAGGATCGGCCGGGCGCATCTTTGGCCTGTACGCCATCCTCGACCCTTCCGTGGCGGTCGTCGAAAGCGGCGATCCGGAAGGCGGTCTCGACCGGGCGCTCGCCGAAGCGCTGGACGGCGGATGCCGACTGGTGCAGTACCGGGACAAGCCGGCCATCC
>JAGVHM010000034.1 GCA_020056545.1 bacterium | reverse complement strand
GGGCGGCGCTACGCGGGTTCATGGCGGGCACCGCGGCGAATCTTCTTCTGTTCTACTGGATCGCCTACACCGTCGCGGTTCCAGGCAAGCTGGGGTGGCCCCTGGGCTGCGCCGCGACGTTTCTCTCGTCCGCTTACATGGGCCTGTACTTTTCCGCCGCCGGGTTTTTCCTCTTCCGCCTGAACCGCCGGTTCGGCCCCCGCGGACTCCTGGTCTTCCCCGTGGTCTGGATCGGCCTCGAGTACGCGCGGTCGGTCCTCTTCTCGGGGCTTCCATGGGTCCTGTACGGGTACAGCCTCGGAGGAAGCCCGGTCCTCATGCAGGCGGCGGACCTCGCGGGCGTTTTCGGCCTGGGGTTCATGCTGTCCGCCGCGAACGTCTGCCTGTACCTTGCGGGGGAATCCATATTGCGTGGAGAACGGCGCCTGGCCGTGCTGCAAGCGACTGGCGTCGTCGCCGTAACGGTCTTCCTTCTTGCGTACGGCTCCTACAGGTTGGACGAGTGGGGGAGGCGTCCTTCGGGAGGCGGGATACGGGTAGGGATCGCACAGGGAGGGATCGACCAGTCCGTGAAGTGGGACCCCGCCTATCAGCGTCGAACCCTGGAAATATACGAGGCCTTGTCCCGCGAGGCGAGGTCAAGGGGCGCGCAGGTGATCGTGTGGCCTGAAACCGCGGCCCCGTTCTTTTACTGGTGGGAGGCCGGGTTGAGCCGGGAGGTCGAACGGATGGCGTCGGAGAACGGCCTTCCGCTGATATTCGGAGCTCCGTGGTTCAGCCCTTCCGAGGGCGGCCGATATTACAACAGCGTGTTCATACTGGACAGCCAGGGGAACCTCGGGGGGCGTTACGACAAGAGGCACCTGGTCCCATTCGGCGAATACATCCCGCTGAAACAGATCTTTTTCTTCGTGAAGAAGCTCACTGAAGGGGGCGAGGACTTCTCCGCCGGCACCGGGCCCGCGCTTTTTCCGGTCGCCGGAGGCCAGGTTGGCGCCTCTATCTGCTACGAGGCGGTCTTTCCCGGGATCATTCGCGATAGCGTTCTCGCCGGAGCGGGGTGGCTGGTCAACGTGACCAACGACTCCTGGTTCGGGGACACCGTGGCCCCGCGCCAGCACCTTGCCATGGCCCGGATGCGCGCGGTGGAGTTCCGCCGGCCGATGGCCCGGGCCGCGAACGCAGGTATAAGCGCTCTCATCGACGAGCGGGGGGAAGTGGTCGCAAGCATGGGGCTTTTCCGCACCGGCGTGGTAGTGGGCGAGATCTTCCCGGGAAAAGGAAAGACGCTGTATGCGAAAACAGGTGAAATCTTCGCAATATCCTGTACTATAATAACTTTTTTCATTCTGTGCATTCTTTTGCGAGGCGTATATGGGATCAGGACAACTGGAAGAAAAATTCGCCGCGCTTGAATCGCGCCGCACGGCGCTCCGGGGCTATCTTTGAAGTAGACGTGAAGAAAAGCCGGTTGGCGGAGCTTGAAACCGCGGCTTCGAGGGAAGGGTTCTGGGATTCCCCGGAAAGCGCGGAGGCTCTCCTCAAGGAGCGGAAGGCCCTCGAAACGTTGCTTTCCAAGTGGTCCGGCCTTGAGAAATCCACTGGGGACCTGCGCGCCTGCATCGACCTGCACGACGAGTCCGGAGACGCCTCCCTGCTTCCCGAGATCGAACTGCATGCCGGGGATGTCGCCCGGGAACTCGACGAGATCGAGCTCGACAGGATGCTCTCCGGAGATGACGACGAACGGAACGCCATCCTGACGATACATGCCGGCGCGGGGGGGACCGAATCCCAGGACTGGGCGGAGATGCTCCTCCGGATGTACCTGCGGTTCGCCGACAGGACGGGGTTCGAGATGGAGATGCTCGAACGGCAGGAAGGGGAGGAGGCCGGCATCAAGAGCGCCACGATTCTCCTCAAGGGCGATCACCCGTACGGCTACATGAAGGCGGAAATGGGGGTCCACCGGCTGGTGAGGATCTCCCCGTTCGACGCCAACAAGCGCAGGCACACCTCCTTCGCGTCCGTTTTCGTCTCTCCCGAGATCGACGACACGGTGGAGATCCTGATCAACGAATCCGACCTCAGGGTTGACACCCTGCGTTCCGGCGGAGCCGGCGGGCAGCACGTGAACAAGGTCGAGTCCGCCGTCCGGATCACGCATAACCCCACCGGCATCACCGTGCTTTGCCAGCAGGAGCGTTCGCAGCACAAGAACAAGGCGATGGCGATGAAGATCCTGCGGTCCAAGCTCTACGAATTGGAGATGCGCCAGCGCGCCGAGAAGGCGACCGAAGCGCACAAGGCGAAGAAGGACATCGCCTGGGGATCCCAGATCCGCTCGTACGTTCTTGCGCCGTACCGCATGGCGAAGGACCATCGAACCGGCTGCGAGACGGGGAACGTGGACGCCGTCCTCGACGGAGACCTGAAGGAGTTCATCCGGCGGTTCCTGCTCGCCGGGGGGCAGGGAGGGGCAGCGTGAAAGAGGATTGGAACGACCTGATCCGCGAAAGGATCCGCAAGGGGGAGGAGATCCGTAACAGCGGAGGGAACCCCTACCCCAACGACCAGAAGGTCGGCTGGACCACCGCCGCCGCATGCCGCGCGGCGGAAGGGTTGAGCGGCGACGAGCTGGCCGGGAAGAAGATCCGCGTCGACATCGCGGGTCGGATCGTCGCTTCCCGCGGGTTCGGCAAGGCGGCTTTCGTCGTGATCGCCGACCGGACCGGGAAACTGCAGGCATACGTCCGGAAGGACAAGGTGGGGAGCGAGGCTTACGACCTGTTCCTCAAGACCACCGAGGTCGGCGACATCGCGTGGTGCGAGGGGACCCTTTTCATCACCCGGACCGGGGAGTTGACGGTCGAGGCGGAGCGGGTCCGCCTCCTTTCGAAGGCGATAAGGCCGCTCCCCGAGAAGTGGCACGGGCTGCAGGACGTGGAAACCCGGTACCGGCAGCGGTACGTCGACCTTATCGTGAACGAGAAAGTGAGGGAGGTGTTCAGGCGGCGGGCGGAGATCATCGCATGGATCCGCTCATTCCTTTCGGAGCGGGACTTCATCGAAGTGGAAACCCCGATGATGCAGCCCATGGCGGGGGGAGCGGCCGCAAGGCCTTTCGTGACGCGCCACAACGCCCTGGACATGGATCTTTACCTGAGGATCGCGCCCGAGCTGTACCTTAAGCGTCTCCTGGTGGGGGGGTTCGAGCGCGTCTTCGAGATAAACAGGAATTTCCGGAACGAGGGGATCTCCACGCAGCACAACCCGGAGTTCACGATGGTCGAATTCTACCAGGCGTACGCCACCTATGAAGACCTGATGAGGCTGACCGAGGAGATGGTCTCCGGCCTTGCCCTCTCCCTGTTCGGGACCACGGAGCTGTCCTACCAGGGGGAAAAGATCGACTTCGCCCCGCCGTGGGAGCGGATCACCGTGTCGGCGGCGGTCGCCCGGTACGGGGACGTGCCGCAGGACCGCCTGGCGGACGCGGAATATCTGCGCGAGCTGGCGGGCTCTGTCGGCATCGCCGTCAAAAAGGATTGGAGCCCCGGCAAGATCCTTGTCGAGATCTTCGAGGTGGTGGCCGAACGGAAAATCAGGGGGCCCGCGTTCGTTACGGAGTACCCCATGGATGTGTCCCCGCTGGCGCGGAGGAACGACCTGCGGCCCGGCATCGTCGACCGGTTCGAGTTGATCGTGCTGGGCCGGGAGATCGCGAACGCCTTCTCCGAGCTGAACGATCCCCTGGATCAGAGGAAGCGGTTCGAGGAACAGCTTCGCCTGAGGGAGGGAGGGGACGAGGAGGCGCACGCGATGGACGAGGATTTCCTTCGCGCGCTGGAGCACGGCATGCCGCCCGCGGCCGGGGAGGGGATCGGGATAGACCGGCTGGTCATGCTGTTCACGGACTCGCCCTCCATCCGCGACGTGATCCTGTTCCCGCAGCTCCGGAAAGAGGGGTAGCGCCGTTTTGAAGCTTCCGGTCGAATATTACATCGCCATGAAATACCTCATGGCCAAGCGGAAGCAGACGTTCATTTCCATCATCACGATCATTTCGGTCGCGGGGGTGGCGGTGGGCGTGATGGCCCTGATCATCGTCCTCTCCGTGATGAGCGGGTTCGAGAAGGAGCTGAAGGACCGGATCCTGGGAGCGACGGCCCACGTTCACGTGACCAGCCTCGACGGAAGCGTCGCCGACCCGTATCCGCTGGCGGAACGGATAAAGCGGGTTCAAGGCGTCATAGGGACGAGTCCGTACATCATCTCGCATATGATGATCTCCTCGGGGAAGCACTCGTCCGGGGGGGTCCTGCGCGGCGTGGATCCGGCCACGGTCGGGGATGTCACGCGCCTTCCGCGCGATATACGCGTCGGGAGCATAGATGCGCTGGGCCGGGAGTCTCCGTCCGGCGTCCCGGGAGCGATTCTGGGGAGGGAGCTGGCGGGAAACCTCGGGGTGACCGTCGGGGATGTCGTCGAAATACTGGTTCCCGGCGGAAACATGACGCCCCTGGGGTCTTTTCCGCGCGTCTTGCGTTTCAAGGTTGTCGGGATCTTCGAATCCGGGATGTACGAGTACGATACGACCTTCGCCTATATTTCACTCGAGACGGCCGGCAGGATGCTCGGCATGGAAGGAAGGAGCACGGGCATAGAAGTGAAGGTGAAAGACATTTACGCCGCCGGGGCGACGGCCGCACGGATCCGTTCCGACCTCGGGTATCCCTACTGGGCGAAGGACTGGATGCAGAGCAACCGGAACCTGTTCTCCGCGCTGAAGCTGGAGAAGGTCGTGATGTTCGTCATTCTGGCCCTCATAGTGATGGTCGCCGCTTTCAATATAATAAGCACCCTCATAATGGTCGTGATGGAGAAGACCCGCGACATCGCCGTACTCATGACGATGGGCGCGACGCGCAAGACGATCCGCAGGGTATTCGCGCTTGAAGGGCTGCTGATAGGCGTGACCGGGACGACCCTTGGCACCGCGCTGGGTGTGATCCTCTGCGATCTGCTTCGCAGGTACGAGTTCATCCGGCTTCCGAGCGACGTCTACTACATTTCAACTCTTCCGGTCCTGCTGGACACGGCGAACATCCTGCTGGTCAGCGGAAGCTCCGTCCTGATATGCTTCTTGGCGACCTTGTACCCGTCGAGACAGGCCGCTCGCATAGAGCCGGCCGAGGCGATCAGGTATGAATAGGGGGGCCTTCATCCGCGTCGAAGGGCTTCGGAAGTCCTTTCCGAAACAGGGCGGTGCGCTGGAGGTCCTGAAGGGGATCGATCTCTCGGTGGAGCGCGGGGAAACTCTCGGGGTGGTTGGAATATCGGGGGCGGGGAAGACCACGCTCCTCCAGATAATCGGCACGCTTGACAGGGCGACCTCGGGGTCGGTCTCCTGCGACGGACGGGAGCTGACATCGTTGGGGGAAGAGGAGCTGGCGAAGTTCCGCAACCGGACGATCGGTTTCGTATTCCAGTCCCATCACCTCCTGCCGGAGTTCGACGCCAGGGAGAACGTGATGCTGCCCCGGCTGATCTCGGGCGAGGACAGGCTCGAGGCCGGGGAAAAGGCCGATGCTCTTCTTTCCGAGGTCGGACTTTCGGAGCGTCTTACGCATCGCGTCGGGGAGCTTTCCGGAGGGGAGCAGCAGCGCGTCGCGATCTGCCGCGCCCTGTCGATGGAGCCCGCCCTGCTGCTGGCCGACGAGCCGACGGGGAACCTGGACAAGGATACCGCCGGGGGAGTGATAAACCTGCTGATGGACCTCAACAGGAAACGGGGGCTCACATTGGTGATGGTGACGCACAACGAGGAGCTTGCAGGCCGACTTGACCGGGTCATCCGGATAGACGACGGCAGGGTCGTCCGGTGACGCCTCGGATGAAGGCGGCGGTTTTCGTCGCGGCGGCGTGGCTGCTGGCGGGTGCGCTCGCGGGCGGCGCGCCGGCCGAGAGTTATCGCGTCGTGGCCGTCGACGTGCAGGGCGCGAGAAGGGTCGGGTTCGACGCCATCCGGCAGGCGATGTCCACCAAGG
>JAGVHM010000053.1 GCA_020056545.1 bacterium | reverse complement strand
TCCGCCGGCTTGATGCGCAAGGGGGTCCGGAGGTGCTCTCCGATTGCCAGCCTCGTCGCCGGAACCAGTTCCGGAGGGATACCGCTCTCCTCCACGAAACCGGAGGCTCCCTCTTTTGCCTCGCGGCTGTCCGACCAGCGGTCCGCAACCTCCTCGAAGGGTGTCCCTTTGTCGAGCAGGTCGCGGATCGTCCGCAGCCGGGCGGGGGACCGGGTTTCTATCAAGGATATGCGGTATGCCCTGGGTGCGACGAATTTCCTCCTGTTCGCCTCGTAATACTCCCGGCGTTCATCTTCCGTCACGGTCAGGTCGCGGCTCCGGAACTCCACGTATTCGCGGGCAAGGAGGTATTCCCCGAGAAGACTCTCCGTGAGCAGCAGATCGGGATGTTTCTCCCGGAGTCCCCGCCGCCCGGCTTCCCTCGCAAGTGCGAACTCCTCCACCCGCCTCCGAATGATGGTTTGCACCGTATCATCCGAATGAACGACTCCCAGCCCGGATGGGTCGATGAGATCCCGGAGGGTGAAAGGGACCCCGTCCACCGTGACCGCCGTCATCGCAAGGCGCGGCCCAAGGGGCGCATTCTTCTCACGTGCCTTCAGGTAGGCGTCGACGGCCTCCTGGTTCACAGCGCTCTCGCACGACCGGGCCAGTTTTTCTTTCCAGGCTCTCCATGCGTCCTGCTCGCGGATCCGGACCAGACGCTCCCGGTTTCCATCGAGCCATTCCTGACGCATGCGTGCGGCCGGCTTCTTCTCCAGGACCCGTATGACCGCGTATCCGGTGGCCGTCCTGGAAACCGCGGAATAGTCGCCGGGCCGCATCCGGAACAGCAGGTCGAGCAATTCCGGGTCGTAGAGGCTGGAACGTTTCGTCACAAACCCCACCATTCCGCCTTTGTGGGAGGTCAGGCCGACCGATTCCGCCATGATGATCTCCCCGAAATCCCCGCCGGCCAACGCAAGACTTCGCAGCTCTTCGGCCCGCTCACAGGACTCCACCGTGAGTTGCTGCAGGGAAACGGCGTCCTCCATCGCCGGAACCATGTCCGCGAGGTCTTTTTCCTCGATCCGCAGGGACGGCTTTACCACTTCCTCCCAAAGGACGCCGGGCCAAAGGCGGTTCAGCCTGGTTTCGATCCGGGAGCGCACCGCGGGAAGCTTGTCGACGCCTTCCGCGCGGGCGCTGGCGGCCAGGAGCCGATTGTTGATGAAGGAGTCCGCAAGGACCGGCATCCGCGAAGCCGAAGGTTCCGTTTCCTCCCTGAATGCGATCTCCAGGAACCGCCGGAATTCACTTTCCTCCACGGAACTCCCGTTGATGCGGAAAAGAATGGCGCCGGACGGGAAACCGGAAGGGGGAGGATTGTCGATCGCGGCGGATCCCCGGGAAGCGGGGGCGAACGATGACAGCGCGAGAGCGGCCAGTACGGCGGCGAAACGTTTTCCGGATTTCCGGTTCAAGAGATCATCCGCTAATACCAGTTATGGGCCGTGCCGTTGAAAATGTGGCAGTCTGCGCAATCCAGCCCGGATGCGATGTCTCCCAGCCCCGTGTCAAGGTTCGCCCATTGCGGGTTCACGAAGCCCTGCTTCTGGACCTCCACCGCCCTTTCCCTGGTGGCGGTCACGTGATGGGAATTCACCGGCTCTACACCGTCGGAGGGAGCGGGGTGGCCGGCCCCGTTGTGGCACGACTTGCAGACGGATTTCGTTCCCTGTCCCAGGTTTGCTATCGCCATGCTGCCGGGCTGGCCGAAGTGCACTTTATGGCACGTGGTGCAAAGGAGTTCTCCCCGGCTGCCGAACCGGTTGCCGCCCTGCGGCTTGATGTGGGTGACCTGCCCGATACGGAATTTGAACCCGCCCTGGGTGGCGGTGTAGAACCCGGTCGCGTCCGCCGCGCTGTTTTTCCCGGCGGGATGCCCGTAGCCGGTACTTCCGACGTCCCATTCAGTCTGGTCCCCCGCCAGAGAGTTCGCCGCCCCGTGGCAGCCGGTGCAGAGGGGATTCCAGCTGTTGTCGATATCGGTGGTTCTCACCACGACAAGGTTGGTTTCACCGTTGACGGTATTGCGATGCGCGGAATGGCAGGTGTAGCACCCCATTCGCTGGGTGCTCCCGTTCCCTGTCCAGGCGGTCATCGCCTCGGTCGGCCCGGATGTCAGATGCCCTCCCATGCCCCAATGTCCTTCCATGCTCCCGGAGGGGCCGATTTCCTTCAGGGCGGCCGCGGACGGGTTGGGGACATCGAACACGCTGGTGGTTCCGCCTCCATCGGACCTGCCGTACTTCTGGATCAGAATACGCCGGGGACGCCGTCCGTATTTGGACCGGGTGGATGCGGCGACGTTGTCGACGGCGAAATCGACGGGATGCCCCCCGTCAGGGGGTCGCAGGAGGTTGTTGGTCGCGCGTTCCCTGTGGCACCGGTTGCAGAGGCCGTCCAGGTTCGTCTCGCTCGCGGCGAGAGGGGCCAGGAGGAAGGGAGGGTAGGCGTTGTCGTGGACAGAGTGGCAGGAGGTGCACTCGATCTTCTTCCCGGCAGACATTCCGTGCCATGCAACCCCCGGCGGAGGCCACGGCGCCGGCTGCCCGTCCGCGCCCTTCAGGTTGGCCGGATCGCTGCCGTGGGACTTCGTGAAAAACACCGCCGTGTAGTCCGGGTTCTGGCTTATCGTGTAATCCGTCGTGTTGACGCTTGGCCCCGGCGTCGGCACCAGGGTGCCGGTTTCCGGGAGGATGCCTTTCCCTGAGTGGCAAAGGAAAACGCATTTCCCTCCCACCCTTCCGAGTTCGTTATCCATGGCCTTGTAGGAATTGGTTTCCTTCCGGTCGTGGCAGACCAGGCAGGCGTCCTTCCCCGGCAGGTGGTAGCGGATGTCGTGGTGGGAGTTGTCGAGCCCGGCGTGGGCGAAGCTGCACGGGATAAGGAAGGCCAGCAGGACGATGAAGACCATTAGGTGGCTTCCGTGGCTGATTTCTCGTATTTGCAAATGAGGTTACACCAGGAACGGAGTTTGTGGGTAGAAGAATAATAAGGCACCGGGTCCCGCCATATTCGACCTTTGCCCCGGCACATATT
>JAGVHM010000065.1 GCA_020056545.1 bacterium | reverse complement strand
CGAGACGTTCCATCTGCGCATCGGTCAGCTCCAGGTCCAGGCATCCGAGGTTGTCTTCGAGCTGTTTTACCGTCCGGGCGCCCAGGATCGGGACGATCACGCCCCACGGCTGCCGGCGGGCCCAGGCAAGGGAGACCTGCGAGGCGGTGCATCCGGTTTCCGCGGCCACCTTGGAGACGACGCCCGCAATCCGGAAATTGCGCTCCGTCAGAAACGCGTTCCCCCACTCGGCGGCGACGGCATACCGGGCATCCGCCGGTTTTTCCTTTCCCGCCTTGTATTTCCCGGAGAGCACGCCTCCCCCAAGCACCCCCCAGGGCGTCACCGCGATGTCCAGCGCCTTCGCCATCGGCAGCAGATCGCGCTCCGGCGTCCTCTCGATGAGACTGTACTGGATCTGGAGCCCGGCGAACGGTGTCCAGCCCTTGAGCTCCGCGAGCGTGTTCGCCCGGGAAACGACCCAGGCCGGGGCATCCGAGATCCCGACGTAGAGCACCTTCCCCGCCCGGACCGAGTCGTCCAGCGCGCGCATCACCTCGTCCATGGGCGTCATGAAGTCCCAGGCGTGCACCCAGTAGAGGTCGATGTAGTCCGTGCCGAGACGCTTGAGGCTCGCATCGAGCGACTGGACGAGGCATTTCCTGTGGTTGCCGCCGCCGTTCGGATCGTCGGGGCGGGGGTTCAGGGTGTACTTCGTGGCGAGGACGATCCGCTCCCGGTCGTCCGCCATGAATTCCCCCACGTACCGCTCGCTCGTACCGTTCGTGTAAAGATTCGCGGTGTCGATGAAGTTCCCGCCCGCTTCCATGAAGCACCGGAAGAGCCTGCGGCTCTCCTCCTTCGACGCTCCCCATCCCCATTCCTCGCCGAACGTCATCGTGCCGAGGCACAGCTCGGAAACCCTGAGCCCCGTATTGCCAAGCAGCTTGTACCGCATCCTTCGGCTCCTTTCGTCGCGTGGTCCCGTATCCTTAGGATATTCCCACAGTCGAACCGGATTCGACCGGGAAATAATCTAAAAGGGATCAAGGCGGCATTCGTCAACCGGCCCAAGTATTTACCGATCATCAAGAAAGGAGATCCCGATGTCGCAGCAATCCCTGATCGACGCCGCCAAAGCCCCGGTTATTGCCTTCGGCGAAAAGAACTGGAATGCGGTAATCGCCTCGGTCGTGCCTGGCGTCCTCTACGACGAATTGGCCACTCATCAGAAAACGCGAGGGGTCGACCAGCTGGTCACCTGCTGGAAGAGCTGGGGGGCGGCTTTCCCCGATTCGAAGGCCACATTCCAGATTCCATTCGCCAGCGGCAACACCGTCGTGCTGGAGTTGACTTGGCGCGGCACGCACAGGGGCCCCCTGGAGACGCCCGGAGGCCGCCTACCGGCAACCGGGAAATCGATTGAGGTCCCGGCGTGCCTGATCGTCGAGATCGAGGACGGCAAAGCGAAGTCGATGCGCCATTACTTCGATATGGCGACCTTGTTGCACCAGCTCGGACTCGCAAAGGCCGCCTGATCCGGCGTCCGGAAAGGAGGAACCGTTCGCCATGATCAAGGTGAAAACCTTTACCTCCCAGCTCAAGATCTTTCATGCCCGCCACGAACTGGACGAACTGGACAAGGAGATCAACGACTTCATCGCTTCCCAAGGGATACGGAAGGTGATCTCCATCAGCGACGCCGCCACCACGGGGGAAAAGGGGGAAACGATCGGCCTGATCCGGTCGCTGACGTACGAGGAGCCGGCCGCGGGAGCAATGAAGAAGTGAGCCGTTCGCCCAGGGCGCTGCCGGGAAATCCGCGCTACTGCCTGGAGACGAACGGGTTGCCTCGGATATAAAACCGTAAGTGCCTCTTCGCCCACGCCCCGGCGTAGTCGACGCCGACCCGGGGCCGTTTGACGATCGCGGGGGGGCCGGCCTCGGGCGATTCGGCGATAAAAAAATCGTCGCTCGTCAGATCGTGCGCGTTCAGGCGCCGGTCGACCTGCATCGCCTTGCACAGCAGGCCGGGGCCCTGGGTGCGGCCGTCGATGTTTTTCACCGGCTCGACCGCCCGCAGCAAAACTGCGGAGGCGTGGCCTTCCCGCTCGGTGACGACGTTCATGCAGTAATAGATCCCGTAAATCATGTAGACGTACGCGTGCCCCGGGGGGCCGAACATGACTTTCGTCCGCTTCGTCAGCCCCCTGGCGGAATGCGCCGCGAGGTCGTGGGGCCCCAGGTATGCCTCGACTTCGACGATCCTGCCGACGCGCTCCACGCCGTTCGACCGATGAACCAGGCACTTCCCGAGCAGCTCCCTGGCCACCGCGATCGTGTCGCGATCGTAGAAATCCCGGGTCAGTTTTCGCATGAACGTTCCGTGAGGTGGAGAATCGGTTAATCCAGGTCGATGTCGCGAACCGGCTTGGGGGCCGGCTCGTCCTTCGCCTTTTCGAGAAAGTCCTTGAACTTCTTTTCCATCGTGGCGCCGCGCCCCTTGTCCGCCTCTACGATCTGCCGGAACCGCTCGTGGATGCGGGACGATTCCTCCTTAAGAACCTGCTGGGCATCCTTAAGGTCGGCCTCTTTGCGGGGGTTGACGGGCTGGCGGCTTTCCAGGACGACTCCCTGCGCGGCATCGATGACGAGGGTCGACCCGCAGCACGGGCACTCCACCTGGACGACGGGCTTGTTATCGGCCGGATCGGACATCGCGATTCCCCCCGCTTCTGCAGGCAAATGCGGAACTTTCCCTTAACTGCTTATTTTATCCTGGAACCCCGTAAATGAAAATGCGGCCTGTTTCCAAACCCTTCGTGCCTCGCGGAAAAAAACGAACTTGCCTCGCTGGAATCGCATACAATATTGGTCTATCCGTTTAGGATACAGTATGCACCGTAGGCCGACAGGGGTCGACTTCGCCAACGACACGCCGACGTCACATTGACCACAACCGGGAGGTGGAGGAATGATCGAAGCGTATCTCAAGGATGAGAAAGAGCGTGCAAGCCAGGGGATCCCCCCGCTGCCGCTCAGCCCGGAACAGACCGCCGAGTTGTGCAAGCTGCTCCAGAAGCCGCCGAAGGGGAAGGAGGAGTTCCTCCTCGGCCTGTTGAAGAACCGCGTATCTCCCGGCGTCGACCCCGCCGCGAAGGTGAAGGCCGAGTTCCTGGCGGGCGTTGTCTCCGGCAAGGTCAAGTCGCCGCTGATCGCCCCCAAGGACGCCATCGCGATCCTGGGCACCATGCTGGGGGGGTACAACGTGGCCCCGCTTGTCGCCGCGCTGAAGGACAAGAAGCTGGCCGGCGACGCCGCGAAGGCCCTCTCCGGCATCACGCTGGTGTACGACGCGCTCGACGACGTGGCGGCGATGGCCAAGGCGAAGAACGAGGCGGCGCTGCAGGTCATGAAATCGTGGGCCGAGGCCGAGTGGTTCACCTCGCGCCCGGGAGTCCCGGAAACCATCAAGGTCAAGGTCTTCAAGGTCGACGGCGAGATAAACACCGACGACTTCTCCCCCGCGGGCGACGCATGGAGCCGCCCGGACATCCCGCTGCACGCACTGGCGATGGGCAGGACGCGCTTCAAGGACGGGCTCGACACGATCGCCGGGTACCGCAAGGAAGGCAACCGTGTCGCGTTCGTAGGCGACGTGGTCGGCACAGGCTCCTCCCGCAAGTCCGCCTGCAACAGCGTGCTGTGGCACATCGGCGACGAGATCCCGTGCGTGCCCAACAAGAAGACGCGGGGCGTGATCATCGGGGGCGTCATTGCGCCGATCTTCTTCAACACCGCCCAGGACTCCGGGGCGCTCCCGATCAAGGCCGACGTGACCGGGTTGAAGACGGGCGACGTGATCGTGATCGACACGAAGAAGTCCGTCATCACCGATGAAAGCGGGAAGGCGCTTACTAAGTTCACGCTCACCCCCAACACTATTGCGGACGAATTCCGGGCGGGCGGCCGCATCCCGCTGATCATCGGTTGCGCGCTCACCGCGAAGGCGCGAAAGGCCCTGGGAATGAAACCTTCCACGGTCTTCACGCAGCCGGATAATCCCGTGCCGAAGAAGGACCAGGCGTACTCGCTCGCCCAAAAGATAGTCGGCGCCGCCTGCGGCCTGCCCGGGGTCCTTCCCGGCACCGCCTGCGCGCCGAAGATGACCACGGTCGGCTCACAGGACACGACAGGCCCTATGACCGCGGACGAATTGAAGGAGCTGGCGTGCCTCAAGTTCCTTGCGCCGATGTTCATGCAGTCGTTCTGCCACACCGCTGCCTATCCGAAGCCCGCGGACGTCAAGATGCATAAAAACCTGCCCCCCTTCGTCTCCTCGCGGGGAGGCGTGGCGCTGCGGCCCGGCGACGGGGTCATCCACTCGTGGCTCAACCGCCTGCTCGTGCCCGACACTGTGGGCACCGGAGGCGACTCCCATACCCGGTTCCCGATCGGGATTTCCTTCCCGGCCGGCTCCGGCCTGGTCGCCTTCGCGGGTGCGCTGGGCTTCATGCCGCTCGACATGCCCCAGTCGGTGCTCGTCCGCTTCAAGGGGAAGCTCAACCCTGGAATCACGCTGCGGGACGTGGTCAACGCTATCCCGTACTTCGCCATCAAGAAGGGGCTGCTCACCGTACCGAAAAAGAACAAGGTGAACGTCTTCAACGGCCGCATCCTGGAGATGGAGGGGCTGCCCGACCTGAACGTCGAGCAGGCTTATGAGCTCACGGACGCCGCCGCGGAGCGCTCGGCGGCCGCCGGCTGCATCCAGCTCTCAGAGAAGTCGGTCGCCGCGTTCCTGCGGTCGAACATCGCCCTCATGAAGAAGATGATCGCCGACGGCTATTCCGACGCGCAGGCGCTCGCGAACCGCATCAAGGACGTGGAGAAGTGGCTGAAGAAACCTTCGCTGCTCCGGGCGGACAAAGGCGCGGAGTACGCCGCGGTGATCGAGATCGACCTGAACGAAATCACGGAGCCGATCCTTGCGTGCCCGAACGATCCCGACGACGTGAAGCTGCTCTCCGAGGTCGCCGGCGACCCGATCCAGGACGTCTTCATCGGTTCGTGCATGGTGAACATCGGCCACTTCCGCGCCGCGGGCGAGGTCTGGCGCGGCCTCAAGTTCAACCCCAACGTCCGCACCTGGATCTGTCCGCCGACCCGGATGGACCAGCAGCAGCTCAAGGACGAGGCGTACTTCTCCGTCTACAGCGCCGTCGGCGCCCGCATCGAGATCGCCGGCTGCTCCCTGTGCATGGGGAACCAGGCGCGCGTGCCTGAGAAGGTGAACGTCTTCTCCACATCGACCCGCAACTTCGACGACCGGATGGGCGACGGTGCGCGGGTGTACCTGGGCTCCGCCGAGCTCGGGGCGGTCACCGCCGTGCTGGGGAGGCTTCCCCAGCCGGCCGAATACCTCCTGGTATACAAGGAAAAGATCGAGGCGAAACAGGAGAAGATCTACAAGTATCTACAGTTCGACGAGATGCCCGCGTATAAATAATATCCGCAGGCTCTTGGAATCGGGTAGGCGGGGGGCCTTACGGCCCCCAACCTCCCACACCACCGTACGTGCCGTTCGGCATACGGCGGTTCATGCAAGACACGCAAGACGTTGATGTTCTGCCAGAAGACTCGTGAGTCCCTGTTGGTTGAGCCACTTGGCGGTTATCGCAGCGTTCATATGCGACGCTCCGGCATTCCACCAAGGCCCATGGCCATTGTAGGCCGAGGCGAAGGCCTTCACCCTTTCAATCCCGAGTCGGATCATCTTCCCGGCTCTGGTTCGCGGCTTCTTCCACTGCCGCCACAGGATGCAGCGCAACTTCCGCCTTATCCATTGATCCAGTTCCTCGAAGACGTTCTTCACCTGGGATAGCCGGAAGTACGCCACCCACCCCCGAAGGAACGGGGTGATTTCCCCGATCACTTTCGGCAGCGAGCGTCCACGGCCCTTCCGCACGATCTCCTTGATGCGCGCCTTGGCGCGTTTCACCGACTGGGGCGACACCTTGAGTTTCGGGCGGAGATGCGATGTCATCGTGTACCCGAGGAACTTCCGGTTCCACGGACGATCCACCGCACTCTTGTCCCGATTGATCTTCAGACGCAGCCGCTTTTCCAAGTAACGGGCGACCGACTCCATCACCCGTTCTCCGGCCGCCTTCGACTTCACGTACACGTTGCAGTCGTCGGCGTACCGGCAGAAGCGGTGGCCCCGCCGTTCCAACTCCTTGTCCAGATCGTCCAGCAGGATGTTGGAGAGCAACGGCGACAGCGGGCCGCCCTGCGGGGTCCCTTCTTCCCGGGCCTGCGCGACTCCCTCGACCATCATCCCGGCGGTGAGATACCGTCGGATCAGCCGAAGGAGACGCTTGTCTCCGATCCGTCTGGCCACACGCGCCATCAGCACGTCGTGGTTCACGCGGTCGAAGAACTTTTCCAGATCCATATCCACCACGAAGCGATTGCCGGCTTCCACGTGGGCTTGGGCCGCCACGACCGCGTCGTGGCACCCTCGCCCCGGGCGGAAGCCGTAACTGCTCTCGCTGAAGTGGGGATCGAAGACGGGGGTCAACACCTGCAGAATCGCCTGTTGAATCAGTCGGTCCAGGACCGTCGGGATGCCCAGCGTCCGCACGCCCTTCCCGTCCGGCTTCGGGATCTCTACCCGTCGGATCGGTTGGGGAATGTACGTCTCGCCGAGCAACTCCTCCCGGATGCGCGGCCAGTTCTCCTTCAGGTACGGCGTCAGGGCTTCCACGGTCATTCCGTCGATCCCCGGCGCTCCCCTGTTGGACCGGACACGCTTTAGGGCTTCCTTCAGGTTCTCACGGCGCAACACCTCCTCCAGAAGACCTTCCGCCTTCGGTCGGGGTTCTTCCGTTCCCACCGCGGACGTTTGACGCTCCCAACCCGTACTCTCGCGGGTTCCGCCCGCTACCCTTCGGGAGTCCTTCGGCTTCTCAGCCATCCTGCCTGCGTCTCCTTCGTCCGACGAGGTAATAGGCACCCTTCCGGTCTTCCATGTTCGGGCCTTCGCCGCCGTGCGCAGCGGCTACTATGCCCTCGGCTGACTTCTGCCCGTTCATCCCGGTCCCTCTCGGAACCGGTAGCCTCATGGCAAACGGACAGATATCCCCGGGTATGACGCACCCACCTTCCCCCCATACACCCGTCGCATCTACTCCCGCCCCTTCCGGATGACTATCGGGCTTTTAATCTTATCGCCTTCTCGCCCAGGTGCGGTTGCCTCTTATGCGCTTCGTGTTCCTCGGGCCGGGGGTTTGCTTACCGCTTCCTTCAGACCCCGCCTCGCGGCGGCAGCCCTTGCGGTTCGGCTGACGGTTCCCGTCATCAGGGTCCGTAGAGGACTTTCACCTCCAAGTGAGTGCGCCCTGCCGGGCGCACGACGGAAAAAGGGGCTACGGTTTATGACCGTAACCCCTTGATTTATTTGGTAGCGGGGCCAGGATTTGAACCTGGGACCTTCGGGTTATGAGCCCGACGAGCTACCTGGCTGCTCCACCCCGCGTCGTAAGCCAATTATATTATCTATTCGCATCCCTTGCTGTCAACCTGAATAAAACAGCGAGGCGGGGCGGAATGTTCGACGAAAATCCTTAACGGCCGGGGCTTTTCCTCCAGCGTGGGCCATCCTGCTTTTTCGCGGGTGGTCGGAAATCCCCGCCCCTTCCGGTTCCCGGCCGGGAGCCGGGACGGGGCGACGTGGGAGACGCCGGCCCCTTGGGCGCCTTCTTCCACTCGGGCTTCGGCTGACGCGGTCCTTTCCGGTCCACCGAGGCTCCCTGCGGAGCCGAGGGAGTCCCCGGACCCTTGCCCGGAGCCGCCTGGGTTGCCGGCGGCTGCAGCCGCTTCGCTTTGGGGATGAACT
>JAGVHM010000042.1 GCA_020056545.1 bacterium | reverse complement strand
GGCGGATCGAAGATAGGCGAATTCGGCAGACGGTTCCGGGGTTGAAAACCAGTCTCACAGGGTCGCCGGCCGAAAGAAGGAAGGAAGCAATGAGTGCGATGGAAGGGAGGTGCCCGGCGCAGAGGATGTTTCCCTTGTCCTTATGCTCTTCGAGAAATTCCAGGAACGCCTCGGGGGCGGCGCCAGAAGACAGGGCCGCCGTTTCCGCGACCCGGTCGGATGGATACCCTGCCGCCGCAGCCATGATTTCGGCCGTCTGGCGGGCCCTGCGCTTCCCGCTGGCCGCTACAAGATCGAGATTTTCCATGCGGCAGGCGAGGACGGATGCGACTTCCGAAACCGAACGGAAGCCTTCGGCGCTCAACGGGCGGGAGGGGTCGACGTTTTCAGGCACCGCCTCTCCGTGTCGTACGAGCCAGAGGTCCATCGCGGGATATTTTAGCACCTTCGGCCGCCCGGGAATCCGCGGGAAGGTGTAAAATAACCGCCAATTCCTTGCCGGGTGGATACAACGTCTAATACCATGTCCGATAACTCCGGTGCTGCCCCCGCGCGGAACGGCACGCCGATCCCCATACCGATCCTGGTCGCGTGCGCGCTCACGTTCGTCCTGTACCTCGGCGCGTACATGCGGCTGCCTCTCGTTCCACTGTTCGCCAGGGAACTCGGGGCCTCGACTTTCCAGGTGGGCATGATAAACGCGGGGTTCATGCTCGCCGCCGCGCTCCTATCTCTTCCCCTCGGACTGGTCTCCGACCGACTAGGCCGGAGGCGGCTGATCCTGGCAGGGATGGGCATCTCCGGGCTGACCTCCGTCTTCCTGCTATTCACCCGCACTCCCCTGCAGGTGGGAGCTGTCTACCTTTTCTCCGGGGTGGGGCTGGCATGCTTCTCCCCGGCCATGATGTCCTATGTGGGCGACGTCTCCCCGATCCCGCTCCTGGGAAGGGCGTACGGGTGGTACACGTCGGCCCTCTATCTCGGGATGGCGGCCGGCCCGGGTCTCGGAGGAGTTATCGCCAGCCGCGGTTTCGGTGCCGCCTTTTTCATATCCGCGGTCGTCATAGCGGCCGGCATCTTTCTCGGGGGGCCGCGGATGCCCGCTCCGCCTCCCATCGCCCGCCCCTCATCCCCGAACCTCCTGGCGGACTTCCGCGAAATCACTGGAAACCGCGCCGTGACGGCCTGTTGGCTGGCAACCTTCTTCGCCACCTTCGCGTGGGGCTCGCTATTCGCCTTTTTCCCGCTGTATGCCCGCGACGCCGGAGTCTCGTTGGTCCATACAGGGCTGATCTTCACCTGCCAGGCGGCCGCGAACGCCCTCTTCCGAGTCCCCATCGGACACCTGCTGGACCGGTGGGGGAAACGGGTCCCTTTCATAATGGTCGGGAACTTCCTGTTCGCTTTATCCATCGCCGCGGTGGGGCAGGCAAGCACCCTGGTTCCGCTGTACGTGATTTTCATAGCCGTCGGAGGAAGCATGGCGGCCACTTTCACGGCGATCGGTGCGCTGCTCTCCGAATCGGTCCCCACCCGGATCCGCGGGCTGGCCATGGGAGGCTATAATACCTGTATTTACGGCGGGTTCGCGGTTTCGGCGGCGACGCTTGGGGCGGTCATCTCACGAACGTCATTCTCCGCAGGATTCGCGCTTGCCGGCGGGCTGTGCGCGACCGTCACGCTGGCGCTTGCGTTTCTGTTCCCGCGCCGGCGCCCTTCCCCGAAGGCTCAGGCTGGAACGGGGGCGTAGACGCTTTCGGCCTCTGCGACGAGGCGGTCGATCAGCTCGCGGACCGACGGGATGTCCTTGAGCTTCCACACATTCTCTCCGGAAAAAACGAGTCCGTCCTCCACGTTTCCTTCCCGGGACATGTCCAGGCGGTCGATGATGCAGAATGAATGGCTGCATCTTTTCAGGCAGTTCCGCTTGCACTCGCCGTCGTAGACGCTTTCCCCGCTCTGAAGCCGGTGGAGGAAGCGGTTCATTATTGCCCGGCCGGGCAGTCCCACGGGTGATTCCATCAGAAAGACGTCTTCCTGCTTCGCGTTAAGGTAGGCCTGCTTGAAGGCGTCGGCGACGTCGCACTCCTTGGTCAGCACGAACCGGGTCGCCATCTGCACGCCGTCCGCGCCGTACTTGCTCATCATCTCGCCGACTTCGTATCCGTCCGTGATCCCCCCCGCGGCGATCAGGGGGACTTTCTTGACAACTTTACGGACCTCCGGGAACAGCTCCCGCAGGGAACGGTCTGTGCCCAGATGGCCCCCCGCCTCCTTCGCCTCCACCACGATGGCGTCGGCCCCGCTTCTCTCGGCAAGCTTGCCGAATTCGGGCGAAGAGACGATGGAAACGATGGGGACGCCGTGCTCTTTCCCGATCTTGAAGATGTCCCGCGAAAAACCCGCGCCGGTGACGATCATGTCCACGCCGGCGTCGATCGACGCCATCACGGACTCCATGAACTCCCGGATTGCGAACATGATGTTGACCGCTACGATCCCATTGGTCATCTGCTTCGCCTTGCGGATGTCCTCCTTCAGATCCCCGATGGGAATGCCGGATCCTCCGATGGTCCCG
>JAGVHM010000164.1 GCA_020056545.1 bacterium | reverse complement strand
GATGCACGGGCCGTGAGTCCCCCCGGAAAACCTGCCGTCGGTTATAAGCGCCACCTTCGTCCCGAGTCCCATCCCCATGATCGCGGAGGTGGGCGAGAGCATCTCGCGCATTCCGGGGCCTCCTTTCGGCCCCTCGTAACGGATCACGACGACCATGCCCGGCCTGATCCTCCCCGCCATGATCGTGGCCATGGCCGCGTCCTCGGAGTCGAACACCTTCGCCTTCCCGCGGAAAAGGAACATCGAGGGATCGACTCCGGACTGCTTGATCACCGCACCGTCCGGCGCCAGGTTGCCGGTCAGGATGGCTATCCCCCCTTCGGTGCGCACCGGGGCGTTAAGCCTCCGGATGATCCCGTCGTTAAGAACCCGCCCGCGCCGCGCGATCGCCGTGATGTCCTCGCCCGACACCGTGGGATTCTTCCGGAGCATCGGGAGAAGGCGGTTGAGCACGGCCGGGATCCCGCCCGAGAATTCCACATCCTCCATCATGTGCGGCCCTGCCGGGGTGACCGTCGTGAGCTGCGGGGTCTCCCGCGAAAGCCTGTCGAACTCGGCGAGCGGAAGCGCGATCTTCGCCTCGTGGGCGATCGCAAGGAGGTGGAGGACGGAGTTGGAGGAGCCGCCCAGCGCCACGTCCACGCGGATGGCGTTCTCGAAAGCCGCGCGCGTCAGGATCCGCCTGGGGGTGATCCCGTCGCGGACGAGCTCCACGATCCGCCGGCCGGTGGCGTAGCCGATGTGCCTTTTCTTGGACATCCCCGCAAGCGCGGTTGCGCATCCGGGCAGCGACATCCCAAGCGTTTCCGTCAGGCAAGCCATGGTGTTGGCGGTGTAGAGCCCCTGGCAGGAGCCTTCGCCGGGGCACGCCTCCGCCTCGAGGCGCGACAGCATTTTCGCGTCGATCTCCCCGCGCTGGAAGCGGCCCACCGCCTCGAAAGTGTCGCTCACGAGGGAGAGACGGCGGTCGCCCATCCGCCCCGAAAGCATCGGGCCGGCGGTCAGCACGATGCACGGTATGTCAAGCCGCGCGGCGGCCATAAGCATCCCCGGAGTGATCTTGTCGCAGTTGGTGAGGAGCACAAGCCCGTCCAGCGCATGCGCCTCCGCGACCGACTCGACCATGTCGGCTATAAGTTCGCGCAGAGGCAGCGAGTAGTGCATCCCCCTGTGGCCCATAGCGATCCCGTCGCAGACCGCCGGGACACCGAAGAGGAAAGGATATCCACCGGCGGCGTGGACGCCGTTTTCAATAACACGCTCGAGGATGCGCATCCCCACGTGCCCCGGCACAAGGTCGGTGAACGATGTCGCCACGCCGATGAACGGCTTTCCCATCGCGGCCTGCGGCACTCCCGCGGCGCAATAGAGCGCGCGGTGCGGCATCCGCTCCAATCCCTTTTTAGTCCGGTCACTTCGCATCAGGCAAACCGACGCCTTTCATAAGATAAAAGAATCCCCTCGCGCGAGATCCCCGCTCAAGGGTGTTCCGGTTCCGAAAGAAAAGGTCTTCCGGTGGGTCCGCCGCCTATTGGCCGGTAAGCATCCTGGCGATCTGGTCTTTTTTCGCCAGTTTCAACTTCTGCAGCCGCTTCCGCTCCATCTCCTCGTCGGGCGTCAGGTAGACCTTCCGATCGTATTCCTTCAGTTTATCGTCCAACACGCGGTGTTCATGTACCAGGTTCTTGAATTCCGGGCTGGCTTCGAGAAGAGCCGCCTTCTTTGCATCCTGGCTCTGCCCCATCTGGACCTCCGTTTTTTGATGGTTTCCCAGTTTATCAAAGGCCGGGAAATTGTCAATTGAGACGCCGTTGTATCCCTCTTCCCGCTACGCTACCCACGGCGCCGAAGCTCCGCCTCCGAGGAACGCAGGTAGGCGGGTACCAGCGTGCGCAGGTCAGCCGATGCCCCTTCGCGGAGAAGCCGCGCCGCCAGCAGTCCCACGGCCGCAGCGTCCGGACGGCCCTCCCCTTCCGGCGGGAAAACGGCCCGTTTCCCAAACCGCTCCCGGAGGAACTCCCGGAAGGAAAACGCACCGTCGCCGCAAAAGAGCACGTTCCCGCCGCCGACCAGGTCCGGAAGCGCTTCCGGGGCGACGGCCACGTCGGCCATAAGCCTGCGGCACAAGCCGTCCTCCCATCTGAACAGCGCGGCGTATACCTCGTTTCTCCTCGCATCCAGGACCGGGCATACCGTTCCGCCTGAATACGGAATCGCATCCGCCAGCGCGTGGAGCGTCGGCACCGGCACGATTCGAGCGCCCAGGCCTTGGCAGAACCCCTTCGCCGCCGCCATTCCGACCCTCAGGCCGGTGAAGGAGCCCGGCCCCGCGGACACCGCCACATGTGACACTTCGGAAAGCGCCGATCCCGCATTACGGAAAAGGCCGTCAACGGCGGCAAGTATCGTCCCGGACGCCTGCCGGCCCGCCGGGAGCAGGGACCTCGCAAGTACTTTTTCCCCGGAAACAAGCGCGACGCCCCCATGCGGCGTCGCCGTATCGATAGCCAGGATCAACGGGTGTTACCGAGCGACAAGGCGGGCGATGTCGTTGTAAAAAACGAGAGCCGTCAGCATGAGGATGAGGGCCAGCCCAACCTGCTGCGCGACCGCCCGGGCCTCCGCAGACAGTGGCTTGCGTAAAAGCGCTTCAATCGAGAAGAAAAGGATGTGTCCGCCGTCGAGGATCGGAATGGGGAGAAGGTTCAATACCCCAAGGTTGACGCTCAACAGCCCGAGGAAGTAGATGAACGGGGAAAACCCCTGCCGCGCCTGGTCGCCGGCAAGCTGGGCGATGAGGATCGGCCCTCCGAGGGTCTCGGACGGAAGGACGCGCGAAAGGAGCTTTACGACCGTCATCACGGTAAGTTCGACGAGCTTGCCGGTTTCAGCGCCGGCGCGCACGAACGCCTGCGCCGGGCCCAGCTTCCGGCGGATGATCTCCTGTCCCGCGACTATGCCTATCCTGGGCTCGCTTACCGTCTCACCGAATATGCTCTTCCCCTCTCGGATCTCCGGGGAAACCTTCACGACTAACTCCCTGCCCTCCCGCCGGACGGTGAGGGAGAGTTCGTTTCCCGAGCTCTCCTTCCGGATCCTCGAGGCAAGTTCTTCCCACGTGGCGACGTTCTCCCCGTCTATCCGGACGACGACGTCTCCGTCGGCAAGGCCCGCCCGCGCCGCGGGCGAGTCCGGGACCACGCTCCCGATCTTCGGCGTCAGGGCGGGAACCCCCCCGAGGAACACGACCCAGAATACAAGGACCGCGAAAAGCAAATTCGCCAGAGGGCCGGCGGCGACGATGGCCATCTTCACCCGAATCGGCTTATTGGAGAACGACCGTCCCTGAAGCTCCTCCGGGACCTTGTCGCCCTCGCTATCTCCGACGAGCTTGACATATCCGCCGAGAGGTATCGCCGAGACGAGGTACTCCGTCTCCCCGCGCTTGATGCCGAACAGTTTCGGCCCGAAGCCCAGTGAGAACTTCGTAACGCCCACGCCGAGCCTGCGGGCGACGATGAAGTGCCCGAACTCGTGCACGAAGATGAGAATCCCCAGCACCGCGACGAAGGCCGCGGGAGTCATCAGGTATTGCGAAGCGGAAGAGAGAAGATCCATCAGCGTTTAGTGTATCCCCGTTTACCTGAGATCAGCCGCCTGGCCTCGCCCCTTGCCACCACATCGGCGTCGAGGACATCGGCGAGAGTAACAGGCCCGGTTTCCCGCCGCCAGCCGGCCATCAGCTTTTCCACCACTCCCACTATATCGGTGAACCGGATACATCCGGCAAGAAACGCTTCGACCGCGACCTCGTTCGCCGCGTTCATCGCCGCGGGCGCAGTCCCCCCGGCCACCGCCGCCGCGTATGCGATCGAAAGGGCCGGGAACCTCCTGAGGTCCGGCCGCTCGAAGGTCCACCCGTCCATTCGATGCGGCATGAATCTCGGCAGTTCCAGGGGAAGACGCTCCGGGTAGGAAAGCGCGTACCCGATCGGAATCCGCATGTCGGGGATCCCCAGCTGTGCGATCAGGCTCCCGTCCCGGTACTCGACCATGGAATGCACCGCCGACTGCGGATGGATGAGCACGTCTATCTTCGACGGCGGGAGGCCGAATAGCCAGGTCGCCTCGATCACCTCCAGCCCCTTGTTCATGAGCGTCGCGGAGTCCACGGTTATCTTGTCACCCATGCGCCACACCGGGTGGCCCAGCGCCTCGGCCACGGTCGCGGTGCGCATGCGACGGAGGGTGTGGTTCCGGAAGGGGCCTCCGGAAGCGGTAAGAATGATGCGAAGTATGTCCTCCCGCCGATGCCCCTCGATCGCCTGGAAGACCGCGGAATGTTCGCTGTCGACCGGCAGTATCCCGGCCTTGCCCGCCCTTGCGGCTTTCACCAGGAACTCGCCCGCCATCACCAGCAGCTCCTTGTTGGCCAGGGCGATCCGCTTTCCCTTGCCCGCGGCGGCGATAACCGGCCTGATCGAGGCGACCCCGGATGCGGCCGCAAGGACGACGCGGGTCCCGCTTGCGCAAACCGCCTCGGTCATCCCCTCCTCGCCGAATACCGCGCGGGTCCCGCGGGGGAGGCCTGAAAGCCGCTTTGCGGCGCTTTCATCCGACAGGCAGACCAGGGAGGGACGGAACCGCCGCGCCTGCTCTCCCAGCCGCTTTGCGTTTCTCCCGGCGCACAGGGCGGTAACCCGGAACTTATCCGGGAAACGGGCGATGACCTCGAGGGCGCTGCGCCCCACGGATCCAGTGGACCCAAGGACGGCCACGCCTGCCGGAGCTCCCATCATCAGGCTCCCGTCAACGGATGATGATGGAGGACCGCCAGAAGGTGGAGGACCGGCCCCGCGGCGATGATGCCGTCGGCGCGGTCGAGCAGTCCCCCGTGCCCGGGGAGGAGGCCGCCGCTGTCCTTGACGCCGGCAGCCCGCTTGAGCATCGATTCGAACAGGTCGCCGCACTGGCCGGCGACACCGGCCGCCGCGGAGGCGGAGATGGAATACCAGGCCGGGACTCCTGGGAGGAAGAACGCGGCGTACACCCCCCCGAACAGCATGCTGGCAGCCAGTCCCCCGGCGGCGCCTTCCAGCGTCTTGTTGGGCGAGATGCGGGGCGCAAGGGGGCGCTTGCCGGCCGCTTTCCCGACGAAATACGCAAGCGTGTCGCCCGCCGCGACCGCCACGATCCCGAGGAGGACCCAGTGTTCTCCGCCGGGAAGAAGGAGCATCCGCGGCCAGACCGACAGGAATCCCCCGATGTACACGACGCCAAGAACGGAAAGTCCCGCACGCCGCGTCTTTTCCTCATGCGACCCCTCCGCGGGGAGAAAATGGAACGCCGCCGTCGCGACGCAGACAAGAAGCGCGGCAAGGGAAGCCGGAAACGGAAGCGCGGAGCCTGAAGCGCAAGCAAGGACGGCGGCCAGGACGCCGGTCCACCGGTCCCACGGGGAGGGGAAAAACATGCGGAAGTATTCCGAGGCGCAAATGAAGGCCGCGGCAAGGACCAGCAGCGTGAACGGCCACCCCCTCCCGAACAGGACGGCCGCGGCAAGAAGCGGAACCAGGATGGCGGCGGTGGCGACCCTCTTCCAGAGCATCATAGACCGCCGGACGGAGGCTCCGCCTGCTCTTCCGTCAGCCCGAACCGCCGGTGCCGGCGGGAGTATTCGTCGAGCGCCTGAAGAAACTCCGTCTTGCCGAAATCGGGCCAGAGCACATCGGTGAACAGGAATTCGGAGTAGGCGGTCTGCCAGAGCAGGAAGTTGCTGACCCGAAGCTCGCCGCTGGTGCGGATGACGAGGTCCGGATCGGGCATGCCGGCCGTGTCCAGGCGGGCTGCGATTTCGTTTTCGGTGATCTCGCCGGGCGCGACCCGGCCCCTCGCCGCATCTTCAGCCAGTTTCCTCGCCGCCCGGAGGATCTCGTTCCTCCCTGCGTACGACAGCGCCAGGGTGAGGGTCATGTCCGTGTGCCCCGCCGTCAGCGCCAGGGTGCGGTCCAGCACTTCCCGGACGTACGACGGGAGTTTCTCCGCCTCACCGATCACGTTCAAACGGATCCGGTGCCGGACGAGATCCGGGAGCTCCTTGAGGAGGAACTCCCGGAGCAGGGCCATGAGAGTGGATACCTCGTTCTCGGGCCTTCCCCAGTTTTCCACGGAGAAGGCGTACAGGGTCAGGAAGGGTATTCCGAGCTCACGCGCGCACTCCACGACGGCGCGCACCGCCCGGATGCCCATCCGGTGGCCTTCCACGCGCGGAAGCCCGCGCTGCCTCGCCCACCGTCCGTTTCCGTCCATGATGATGGCGACGTGGCGGGGGAGTTCTGCCGCGTCGGTTACGTCTATTTCCATTTAGCCTTGGGTCTCTTTTCCCTAAGGAGCGCGTCAGCTCTGCTGTACGATCGCTCCGGTCGGGCAGGAATCGACGCAGGCGAGACAGTCGGTGCAGGTATCGTTCACCTTGTACTTCTCGCCTTCCTCGATCGACCCGGTGGGGCAGGTTTCCAGGCAGGCTCCGCACGCTGTGCATTCGTCCGTGATGTGTACGGCCATGGTGTCTTCCTCCTCTTTTTTCTGCTGATTACGCTGATACAACGGAACCCCCGGTGGGGGGTCCGTCAGACTTCCATGATTTCCTGTTCTTTGACCTTCAGTATATCGTCGATCTTCTTTATGAAGGCGTCGGTCTCCTTCTGGGCCCGTTCCTGCCCGCGCTTCATCGCGTCCTCGGATATCTCCTTCTTCTTTTCCTTTTCCTTGACGCGCTCGATCGCTTCCCGGCGGACGTTGCGGACCGCCACCCGGGCCTCCTCGGCCATCTTCTTGACCAGCTTGACAAGCTCTCTGCGCCGCTCCTCCGTAAGTGGGGGTATGGGAATGCGGACGACCTTGCCGTCGCTGGCGGGGTTCAGACCGAGCCCGCTGGCCTGGATCGCCTTCTCGATCGGGCCGATCATCTTGGTGTCCCATGGGGTGACGGTTATCAGCCGGCTCTCGGGGACCGAGAGCGTTCCCACCTGCTGAAGCGGCGTCGGGGTCCCGTAGTAATCCACCTTGATGCCGTCGACCAGGGAGAAGGAGGCGCGCCCCGTGCGGACCTTCCCCAGCTCCTTCTTGAACGCTTCGATGCTCCGCGTCATCTTCACGGAAGCGTCTTTCAGCAGGTCATCCATTCAGCGCCCTCCGTGGACGACGGTCCCGATCTTTTCCCCAAGCACCACGCGGACCACGTTCCCCCGCTTCGTCAGGTTGAAAACGACGATCGGAAGTCCGTTATCCATGCACAGGGAGATCGCCGTGGCGTCCATCACCTTGAGGTTTTTCTGCAATACTTCGATGTAGCTCAGCTCCCGGAATTTTTTCGCCTTCTTGTGTATCATCGGATCCCGGTCGTACACGCCGTCTACGTTCGTCGCCTTCAGGATCGCGTCGGCGTTGATCTCCATCGCACGCAGAGCCGCCGCGGTGTCCGTCGTGAAGTAGGGGTTGCCGGTTCCCGCAGCGAAGATCACGACCCGGCCCTTCTCGAGGTGGCGAAGGGCCCGCCGCCGGATGTACGGCTCGGCGATGGCCCGCATCTCTATGGCGGAGAGGACCCGCGTCGTGATTCCGTCGCGCTCGAGCCGTTCCTGGAGGGCAAGGGAGTTGATGACCGTGGCCAGCATCCCCATGTAGTCCGCCGACGCGCGGTCGATGCCGTACTCCTTGCTGGTCCGGATGCCGCGGAAGATGTTCCCGCCTCCGACTACAAGGGCCACCTGTACGCCCAGCTTCGTCAGATCCCCGACTTCCGCGGCCAGCTCGGAGAGCACACCGGGGTCGATCCCGAACTCCTGCTTCCCCATCAGGGCCTCCCCCGACAGCTTCAGCAGGATCCTTCGGTAGACCGGTTTTCCCACAACCCCTCCGGGACCACCCCTGTCGCAATGCCTGGAAGCGGTCCGCGCGGAAACGGACCTCTTCTAAGCCTGCCCCAGCTGCCTGGCCACCTCGGCGGCGAGGTCGTCGGACCGCTTCTCCATCCCCTCGCCCACCTGATAGCGTGCGAAGCCGGCCACGCGCACTTCCATGCCGGTCTTCGCGGACATCGCCTTCAGCAGTTCCTTCACCCTCCGGTCCGGGTCCTTGATGAACGCCTGCTCGACCAGGCAGAAGTCGCCGTAGAACTTCTCCAGCTTCCCTTCGGCGATCTTGTCAAGGATCTTCTCCGGCTTGCCCGCCGCCAGCGCCTGCTCCCGGTAGATGGCCTTCTCCCGCGCTATCACGTCGGCCGGAACGTTCTCCCGCGAGACATAGGAAGGATTGGCGGCGGCGACCTGCATCGCCAGGTCCTTCCCCAGCGCTGCGAAGTCCGTATTGTCCGCCCCGGCGCCGTGCAGCTCCACGAGAACGCCTATCTTCCCGCCGGCGTGGATGTAGGGGACGATCACGCCCTTGCCGCCCGCAGGCAGAACGAACCTGACGAACCGGCGGAACGAAATCTTCTCCCCGATCTTGGCCACGCGCCCGGTGAGCTTGTCGGATAGCGAGCCGTCGCCCGCAGGGAGGGCAAGCGCGGCTTCCACGTCCCGCGGGCCCTTCCCTTGAACCAGCGTTGCGACTTCTCGCACGAATCCCTGGAAATCGTCCGTCTTCGCGACAAAGTCGGTTTCGCAGTTCACTTCCACCAATGCGCCCGCACCGGCGTCCACGCACGCTGAAACAGCGCCTTCGGACGCTATGCGGGAAGCCTTCTTCGCCGCGGCGGCAAGCCCCTTCTT
>JAGVHM010000032.1 GCA_020056545.1 bacterium | reverse complement strand
GGAGGAGGCGTCCCGGGCGGCAAGCGCCGCGAATCGAGCTCGGACGAAAGCTCCCGGATCGTGCGGGACCTGCGGAGGGAGGAAGGCACACCGCCCAGGAAGCCGACAAGAACGCCGATGCCGAATGCGAGGACTATGATCACCAGGAGCGAGGTGCTTCCCGAAAGGTGGAGAAAACGCACGTCGATCACGCCGGGATTCTGGACGGCGAACGCCGCCACCAGCGCCAGGAGAGCGATGATCAGAAGGAGCACCGATCTCATGCCGCAGGATTATAACACACCGTGGCCGGAAAACCCCGGGCTACGCCTGCTGCCGGGAAGGGGAAAGCGGTTTCTCTTCAGACGGATCCTTAAGGCCCCGGATCTGCGAAAGGACGCGCTCGCAATGGTCTATCCCGGGACATTCCATATCGCAGGGGTCGACGTGCGTGACGACGTGCGCGTTGCCGAGCACGAGCCCGACTTCCTTCTCCAGGTGGTCGGCCACACGGTGGGCATCCGCAAGCTTGTGCTCACGGCAAATGACGACGTGGAAGTCGACGTGCTTCTCCGGGCCGGCCCGCCGGGTCCGAAGATCGTGGAAATCCACTATCATCGGACGATGCCCGTCGATTATCCGGCGCACCTGTTCCACCGTCTCGTCGGGAAGGCCGCGGTCCATGAGATCGTGGAGCGCCGAAACCAGGAGGGTCCCCGCGACGAAAATGATATATGCGCCCACGAGAAGAGCCACCCCCGGGTCCAGCCATGCCCATCCCGTAAAGCGGAAGACCACGAGCGAGGCGAGAATCCCCGCGTTTGTGTAGACGTCGGTGGTGAAGTGAAGCGAGTCGGCCACAAGCGCCGTCGAGCCGGTCTCCTCCCCCACCTTCCGGATCCGCCTCGAGATGAACCAGGAAGCCAGCATCGCGATCGACATTACGGCGATTCCCGCTTCCGCCGACTCGGGGACTCGCTTTTCGGCAAGGCGGTGAATCCCCTCCACAATGACCCAAATGCCGGTGCCGGCGATGACCAGCGCCTGAAAAGCGGTGGCAAGCGTTTCCACCTTGCCGTGCCCGTAGGGGTGCGTCCGGTCGGCGGGGTCCATCGATTTCCGGATGGAGAGTAAGTTCACAGCGGACATGAAGATGTCGCCCAGGCTGTCGAACGCCGAGGAGAGGACCCCGAGCGACCCGGACAGGATCCCGATCACGAACTTCGCGCAGGCAAGCGTTACCGCGCTGCCGAGGGAGAACAGGGCGGTCCCGATCCGTTTCCGGTTCCTCTCTTCGTATCTGCCCGGGGCGCTCATACAAGGAATCCAGCGGCGCCCTGGCGAAAACCCGGCTGTATCATGGCGTTCCTGCGGTTTCCGCTCGACTTGACGGTTTTGGATATACTTTGCAAGAATAGCACATCCTTTCACCGGGAGGCCAAACGTGGTCCAGAAGACGAAGAAGATATGGATGGACGGCAAGTTCGTGGACTGGGACGACGCGCGGATCCACGTAATGGCCCACACACTGCACTACGGCGTGGGTGTGTTCGAAGGGATCCGCTGCTACAAGACGGAAGGCGGCGGCTCGGCGGTCTTCCGGCTCAAGGAGCATGTCGACCGTCTCTTCGACTCCGCGCACATCCTGACGCTGGACATACCCTACACCGCCGAGGAGATCTGCCAGGCGATCCGGAAGACTCTCCACGTCAACGGCCTCACCGAGGGGTATATCCGCCCGATCGCCTTCATCGGCGAGGGGGAAATGGGGCTCTACGCGCGGTCGAACCCGGTTCACGCCGCTATCGCCGTCTGGCCATGGGGTTCGTACCTGGGCGAAGAGGGCCTGAAGAAAGGGATACGCGCCAAGGTTTCCTCCTTCTGCCGGCCTCACGTAAACTCGGCGATGACCAAGGCGAAGATAAACGGATACTACGTCAACTCCGTTATGGCCAAATGGGAGGCGGTGAAATCCGGGTACGACGAAGCGGTGCTGCTCGACACTGAAGGGTACGTCGCGGAAGGCTCGGGGGAGAACATCTTCATCGTGCGGAACGGAATTCTTCAGACCTCGCCGCTGACCTCGATCCTGCCGGGGATCACCCGCGACTCGGTGCTGAACATCGCACGCAAGCTGGACATCCCCGTAAAAGAATCGCGGTTCTCACGGGACGAAATGTACATCGCAGAGGAGATGTTCTTCACGGGCACCGCGGCGGAGATCACTCCGGTTCGGGAGGTCGACGACCGCCGGGTTGGAACAGGAAAACCGGGACCGGTGACAAAGCAGATCCAGGAAAAGTTCTTCGACATCGTGCGTGGCAGGGACGCGCTGTTTTCCCACTGGCTGGACGTCCTTAAGTAACTATCCCGAGACCGCTCCCGGCGGTCGAAGCCGACTTCTGGTAATATCTGAGGGATGCTCCGGGTCACGGAAATATTCGCAAGCATCCAGGGGGAAACCTCGTTCGTCGGGCTTCCCTTCGCCTTCGTCCGGCTTACCGGCTGCAACCTTCGCTGCCGCTACTGCGACACCACCTATGCATATGAAGGCGGTGAGGATTTCTCCCTCAAGGAAGTCGTATCACGGGTGGAACTTTTCGGTATTACGAGAGTCACCGTCACCGGCGGGGAGCCGCTGCTCCAGCCCGAAGCTTTCCGGCTGGTCGAAACCTTCCTGGACCGCGGTTTTACCGTCCTCGTGGAGACCAACGGCACTGTGCCCCTTGCCCCCCTTGACCCCCGCGCCGTCAAAGTCATGGACGTCAAGTGCCCCGGCTCCGGCGAAGAAAGGAAGATGTTGTGGGATAACTTCTCCGCGCTCACTCCGCGCGACGAGGTGAAATTCGTCGTCGCCTCCGAGGAGGATTACCGGTACGCCAAGGAGATCATCGGGCGGTATTGCGCGAAATCTTCCTTCGCGGTTCTGATCTCCCCGGCATTCGGGTTTCTCGCACCGGAAACGCTCGCCGGCTGGATGGTGGGCGACGGGCTCTCCGCGCGGTTCCAGCTCCAGCTCCACAAGCTGGTGTGGGGGCCCGGGGCGAGGGGAGTATGACCGCTCAACAAAAGCCGAAAGGGGTGGTTCTCGCCAGCGGGGGGATGGACAGCCTCGTGTTGGCCGCGTTCGCCACCCGGGAAAGCGACATCGCCCTCCTGCACGTCAACTACGGCCAGCGGACCGAGCGGAAGGAGCTGGCCTGCTTCAACGCGATCGCAGACCACCTGCAGGTGAAGGAGCGGCTGGTGGCCGACATCGGCTATCTGAAGAAGATCGGGGGGAGCGCCCTTACCGATCCTTCCATTCCCGTCCCTTCGGCGGACCTGCATCGCCCGGGAGTGCCCGTCACCTACGTCCCCTTCCGCAACGCGCATTTCATCTGCATCGCCGTTTCGTGGGCGGAGGTGATCGGCGCGAAAAGCGTCTACATAGGGGCGGTGATGGCCGACGGGTCCGGCTATCCCGACTGCCGTCCCGAGTTCTACGACGCCATGAACGAGGCGATTCGCCGGGGGACGAAGGACGGATCCGAAATAATGGTCAGGGCGCCGTTCGTCCGCCTTAAGAAAAAAGACCTCGTCCTGATGGGGAAATCGCTTGGCGTGCCGTTCGAGCATTCCTGGTCGTGCTACCGGGAAGAGGATACGGCGTGCGGCCGGTGCGACTCATGCGCCTTGCGGCTGCGCGCTTTCGCGGAAGCGGGCGTCCCCGATCCGATCGCATACTAAGTGCTGCGTTTCGTAAATACGGCCACATTGAATCGCCTGATGCCCGGACTCCGGGCTCGCGGGGGGTCTTTTACCGGTTCCGTTTCTGTCCTCAAATTTTTTTTTTACGGACCTTACGGATTTTCCCTTTGACAATTCAGCGCCGCGCCTCTAAGATTCATTCGCAATACAGGGGGGGACGATATTTCATTGAATCTTTTCCCCCTTTTTTCCGTTCTAATAGGCAGGAGAGCGAAACGTGGCCAACTTCTACGAAAACAAGCGGGGGATCGCCGGCAACTGGGAAGACGTCGGGGGATTCAACGTGCAGCTGCTGATGGAGATCCGGAACGCGATGCTTGATGTCGAGTCCGGGGCAGTCCCTCCGCCGGTTGTCCAGGGAATCGCGTCCGAATGGATCAAGCGGCTCCCGATCTTCGATTTCCCTGACGACGAGATCGGCTAACCCTTCAGTCCCAGGACCTTCAGGTAGACTTTCCGTATCTTCCCGGTTTCCTCCCTGTACCGCTCCATCAGCGCCGGACTTAAAGCCGCAGGGTCGAACTGCTCGATGGAAGCGTCGTGGGAGAGCCGCAGCCGGATCTCCAGGGACCGCAGAAAGCGGTATCCTCCGTCGAGCGCCTGGAAGTCCTGGACTTCGATAAGGCCCGCCCGCATCAGCTCGTAGAGCGCCTTGAGGGTGGACCGTGCGCGCAGAAGCGGGCTGCCGGCGCCGTGCCGCAGCTGGAGAAACTGCGCGGCGAACTCCACGTCGACCACTCCGCCCCTTCCGACCTTCAGGTTCAGCCGGTCGGTTCGTTCCTTTCCCAGCTCCGTTTCCATCCGCATCCTGAGGCGGTGTATCTCCATCGCGGCTCCGTCGGGCAACGCCCGGCCGTAAATGAACCCGGCCATCTTCGTCTCGACCTTCTTCCCGAAATCCCGGTCCCCCGCGACGACCCGGCCTTTGAGCAGCGCCTGCCGCTCCCACAGCTGGGCGGACCCTTCATGGTATTTCTCGAACGCGGCAAGCGAGGAGACGAGCGGACCCGCGTTGCCGGACGGACGCAGCCGCGTATCCAGCTTGTAGACGTACCCCTCCCGCGTAACCGTCGTCAGAATCGAGATAAGGCGTTGGGTCACCTTCGTGAAGAACTCGTGGTTGGTCACTTTTCGGAACTCGGAGGGGCCGTCTCCGTCGGGAGGAACCGTCTCTCCTTCCCCGGAATATAGAAAAATGATGTCCAGGTCTCCGTGGTACGAAAGTTCCTCCGCCCCCAGCTTCCCCAGGCCAATCACGCAAAACCGGGCTTCCTCGCCGCCCGCCTCCCCGCCGGCCATGGGGATTCCGAAACGGCGCGCCACTTCCCGCCTGGCGAGAAAAAGCGCGTTTGAAAGAAGAACCTCCGCCAGGGCGGTGAGCTGCTGCATCCCCTCTTCCAGGGAGAGGCTGCCGGACAGGTCATGGGTGCCGATACGCAGCGTCTCCAGGTTCCTGAACCTGCGCAGCTCGTCCAGCTCCTGCTCGAAATCGGTGCAACGGGCAAGCGACTCCCCCAGCTCCCTCCGCAGGTCGGACTTCGACTTGATGAGCGCGACAAGGTCCTGCTTCAGAAACGTGTCGAGCAGCTCGGGGTGCCGCAGAAGATAGCCGGAAAGGTAGCGGCTGCTTCCGAACAGACGCACGAGGGCGTCGACGACCTTCGGGTTCTCGAACAGCATCGCGTAGGACATCGTGCGCGCGCCGATCGCCGCCAGGAACCGTTCCACGTGGGCAAGCGCCATGTCCCGGTCGTGCGTCCGGATGACGCGGGCCAGGATCGCGGGGGATATCTTCTCGAGGTACCTGCGGGCGCGGGCGGGAAGCCGGACGAACGACGGGCCTTCCCGGAGGGCCGACAGATTTCTCGCGGCCGCCTCGGGAGCGGCGAAGCCCATCGCCGACAGGCGGGCCGTCGCCTCCTCTTCTCCGATCTCGGGGAATAAGAGCGCCTGAACGTCGGGGGAAACGTCCGAGGGGGTCTCTTCCGGAGAGCTTCGGAAAAGCCGGTCGTAACTGGCGCGAACACTCTCCGCATGCCGGTCCAGGGCCGCCAGGAGCGCTTCGCCGCCGGAAAGCCCCATCGTCCTCGCCAGACGGGAGAAGTCCTCCTCGCGCTGGGGAAGAACGTGCGTCTGCCTCTCCTGGAACACCTGTATCCGATGCTCGAGCATCCGCAGGAACCCATACGCTTCCGAAAGGTCCGCAAACTCCTTCCCGGTGACGATCTCCAGCCGGGCCAAAACGGAAAGAGCCTCCATCGTCCCGCGCACCCGCAACGCATGGGTTTTCCCGCCGTAGATAAGCTGGTGCGCCTGCGCGAAGAACTCGATCTCCCGGATCCCTCCGGCCCCAAGCTTCAGGTCCCTGCCGGTTTTTCTGGCGCGCGCCGCGGCGAGGTTGATCCGGTCCTTCATCTCCTTGATCTCCTCGATGGATGTGAAGTCGAGGTATTTCCGGTAGACGAACGGTGTGACTATCCGCAGAAATTCCTCCCCCACCCCGATGTCCCCCGCGACCGGCCGTGCCTTGATCAGGGCCGCCCTCTCCCACGTCTGCCCCCATGACTCGTAGTAGATTTCGGCGGAGCGAAGGGAATTGGCGAGGTCCCCCCTCGTTCCCTCGGGGCGCAGCCGCAGGTCGACGCGGAACACGAACCCGTCTTCGGTGACTTCGGAAACGATCCGCGTGATCGTCTCCGACAGGCGGACGAAATACTGGTGAAGCGAGACCGCCTTCCCTTCGGCGCCGCCGTCGGTCGTCCCCGCGTCTGTTTCGTACAGATAGAGAAGATCGAT
>JAGVHM010000038.1 GCA_020056545.1 bacterium | reverse complement strand
GCCACCGCCGACGCGAGGGAAGATGTGGAAACGCGCACGGACATCCCACCTTGGACAAGCGGAATGCGCGCCGTGAACTTGCCGATGTTAAGCTCAGGAAGCTTCAATCCGTCCCCCTTGATTGAAATCACTATTTTACTCCCTGGAAGCGCCCAAGTGAAGAATTATACCCCAACGAGGAGGATCCGGGGCGCTCTGGTATAATACGGACATCCCGATTCTTCGGGAGAGGCAAAGCCGGCGATATGGACTACAGGTCGGGAGCGGTCGGGAAGGTACTGTTTGCCCGGTTCGACCACGGGGAGGCTGTACTTCCCTCGCTTGCCGAGATTTGCCGGAAGGAAGGGATCCTCTCCGGCTGGTTCCTGCTCTTCGGCGCCATGGCTAAGGGAAGCATGGTCACCGGGCCCAGCGACGCCTGCCTTCCGCCTGTCCCCGTATGGGTGGACTTCACGCATCCCCATGAGATCGTGGGGATGGGAAGCGTGGCGGAGAAGGACGGAGCGCCATCGATCCATCTCCACGCCTCCCTGGGCAGGGGGAGGGAGGTCCTGACCGGATGCATCCGGAAGGAAGAGGAGGTCTTTTTGGTGGTGGAGGCGATGATCCTCCAGGTTACCGGCCTGTCGGCTTTCCGGAAGCTCGACGCTCAAACCGGGTTGGAGCTGCTCTCCTTTGACTGACTTCTCGGTCAGGCCGCTTCGCAGCGGCAGCTCGGGAAACCTTACGCTTGTCGAGAATGCCGGAACGGTGCTCCTGGTGGACGCGGGACTTCCCTCCCAGCGGGGGCTTTCCCTTGCGCTCTCCGATGCGGGGGTTTCATGGGACGACGTCGACGCCGTCCTTGTTTCCCATCTGCACGGAGACCACATACACCCGTCCGCGGTCGCCTGCTGCGCGCGCCACGATGTCCCGATCCTCATCCACGAAAAAAATGTGCGGGCGTTTTCCCGGCGGATCCTCTCCCGGTCGCCCGCGTCCGGGCCGCTTCGGACCTTCGGCGGCGAGCCATTTTCCGTCGGCAGCATCGCGATTCAGCCGTTCCCGGTTCCCCACGACGCCGAAGGATTGACCTGCGGGTTCCTCCTCTCGGCACGCGCGGGTGACGGAGAAGCCCGCGTCGCGATGGCGACCGACCTGGGGACCGGTGGAAACGGGCTGTACGAGCGGTTCGCGGACAGCGACTTGATCCTGATCGAATCGAACTACGACCCGGCGATGCTTGCCGGAAGCCACAGGAGCAGCCACGACCGCGCGCGGGTCGATTCCGAGGTGGGGCACCTTTCAAACGAGCAGGCGGGAAAATTCCTCGTGAGGGCGATGCAGGAGAGCAGGAAACTGCCGAGGGCGGTGATCCTGTGCCACTTGAGCGCCGACCACAACACACCAAGCCTCGCAGTGGCGACTGTGAGCGGCATTCTGTCCCGCTACGGCTTCGGAGCCGTCCCGGTGCACGCCGCGCGCAGGCACGGCCCCTCCCCCCGTTTTTTCGCGGTGGAAGCGGGCCGAAAGATGAATATATAATCCGGTTGTAACGTCAAAGGGAACGCGGAGGTTTGCCATGCGGAAGATGTTTTGCGTTGCGGTAACGGTGGTTTTCCTCTCGACGCTCTTGCACGGGTGCGCCGAAACCGGGCAGGTCGTCCGGGACAACCCGAACACGGCGGTCGGGATCGGCGCCGGCGTTTTGGGCGGGGCCGTAGTGGGCGGGCTGATCGGCGGAACGCGCGGGGCGGTGGTCGGCGGTCTGCTCGGCGGGCTTGCCGGAGGCGTGATCGGCAACCACGTCGACCAGCAGGAGAAGAGCCGCGCCCAGACCAGCAGGGAATACGGCTATTCGCCCCCCCAGGGGATCCGGTTGAGGGTCGAGGCCGTCCGAGCCAACCCGGCCGTCCTGTCGCCCGGGGAAACGGTCAACGTCAACATGACCTACGCCGTCCTCACCACTTCGTCCGAGCAGCAGGTTCTCGTCAGGGAAACGCGGGATATACAGGTGAACGGGGCATCGGTAGGAAAAACCCACATCGATATAGCCCGCGAGGGCGGTACATGGAAGAGCACCGTCCCGATCACCCTGCCCGCTAACGCGCCGAAGGGGAATTACCGGGTCATCGCATCCGTCGAAGGGGCCGGAGGTAGCAGAGACGCCGGCGAAGCGTCCTTCAGGGTTCAGCGATAGGGACTTATTAGATCTTTTCACCAAAGACGGTCCGGGAAGTCGCAGACTCGAACATCCCGCGGCGGGCTCTAGTGCCCCTCCGGCACTTTTCCTATAATATGTTCAGATATGTCCGTAACCATCAGCCGGAAAGACATCGACCTTCTCGTCGGCGCGAGGCACTGGGACCCTTTTTCGGTCCTGGGTCCGCACGTGGTCGGCCTCGGAAAGAAGAAAGCGGTTGCCGTGCGCGCCATCCTGCCGCTCGCGGAGCGGGCTTACGTCCTGGACTCCAGGGGGGGGACCGAACGGCGCACCGGGATGAAACGCCTCCATCCGGCCGGGGTGTTCGAGGCGGTCTTTCCCGATGAGAAAGAGCGCTTTCCCTACCGGATCGAAATCGTCAACCATGATGGTCACAGCTGGCGGCAGGACGACCCTTACGCGTTCGGCTGCATCCTGACCGATTTCGACATCCATCTGCTGTCGGAAGGCACCCACCTCGACCAGTACAACAAGCTCGGCAGCCACATTGTCCGCGTGGGAGACGTATCCGGCGTCGCCTTCGCCGTCTGGGCGCCCAACGCCGAGCGTGTCTCCGTGGTTGGAAATTTCAACCACTGGGACGGCCGGGCCCACCCGATGCGCATCCGTGGGGAAAGCGGCATCTGGGAGATCTTCATCCCCGGACTGGCGCAAGGGGAGATTTACAAATACGAGATCCGCCCGCGGGATGCCGGCGAGTTGCTCCTGAAGTCAGATCCCTTCGCCCTCCGATTCGAGCCGCCCCCGCGCACGGGATCGATCGTCTGCGAAATCGATGGATACACGTGGGGCGACGCCGGATGGCTGGCCGCCCGCGCGTCCCGCGACCCGCTCGAGGCGCCGATGACCGTCTACGAGGTCCACCTGGGCTCGTGGAAAAGGAAGGAGGGGGAAAAAGACCGGTACCTCACCTACCTGGAGTTCGCGGACGAACTCATCCCGTACGTCCGCGAGATGGGGTACACGCACATCGAGCTGTTGCCCGTCTCGGAACATCCGTTCGACGGCTCGTGGGGGTACCAGACGCTTGGATACTTCGCTCCCACCGCCCGGTTCGGCCCTCCCGCCGATTTCATGACGTTCGTGGACCGGTGCCACCAGGCGGGAATCGGAGTGATCCTCGACTGGGTGCCGGCCCACTTCCCCAAGGACGGGCACGGACTCGCCCGGTTCGACGGCACGCATCTTTTCGAGCACGCCGACCCCCGCAAGGGCGAGCACAGCGACTGGGGGACGCTCATCTTCAACTACGGGCGGCGCGAGGTGCGGAATTTTCTCCTCTCCAACGCCCTTTTCTGGCTGGAGAAGTACCACATCGACGGCCTGCGCGTGGACGCGGTGGCCTCGATGATCTACCTCGACTATTCACGGAACCCCGGCGACTGGATCCCGAACGAATTCGGAGGCAGGGAAAACCTGGAGGCGATAGATTTCCTCAAGCGGATGAACGAGATCATCCACGCGAAGCACCCGGGGGCGGTGACGATCGCGGAGGAGTCCACCGCCTGGCCGATGGTGTCGCGGCCGGTCTACCTAGGAGGGCTGGGATTCACCTTGAAGTGGAACATGGGGTGGATGCACGACATGCTGGAGTACATGGAGAAGGAGCCGATCCACCGGAAGTTCCACTTCGGCACTCTAACTTTCGCGCTCCTCTACGCCTTCCACGAAAATTTCGTCCTGCCCTTTTCCCACGACGAGGTCGTCCACGGGAAGCGCTCGATGCTGGACAAGATGCCGGGCGATCTGTGGCAGAAATTCGCGAACCTGCGCCTTCTGTACTCCTACATGTACGCGCACCCCGGGAAAAAACTCCTGTTCATGGGCGGAGAGATCGGCCAGTGGGAAGAATGGAACCACGACGGGCAGCTGCCGTGGCATCTGCTCCAATGGGATTCCCATAAAGGACTGCAGGCGCTTGTGCGGGACCTGAACCGCCTCCACGCCGCCGCCCCCGCCCTGCACGAGATCGACTTCCGGCCCGAGGGTTTCGAGTGGGTCGACTTCCGCGACGTGGACAACAGCATTCTCTCCTTCCTGCGGCGGGGGAAGAAGCCGGAAGATTTCCTCGTATGCGTGTTCAACTTCACCCCGGTGGTCCGCGGCGGCTACCGCGTCGGCGTGCCCGCGCCAGGACTCTATCAGGAGGCGCTCAACAGCGATTCCGCCCACTACGGGGGGGGCAACGTCGGGAATACCGGAGGGGTGCCCGCGAAGGCCATCCCATGGAACGGCCGCCCCTTTTCGGTGGAACTCACCCTTCCGCCGCTGGGCGCCCTCTTCCTGCGCCTCGCGGAATAACGCTTAAGCCCCCGCATGCCCTCAAACGGTTCCTCTTCCGCGATCGCGTCCACATTCCGGGCGCTGCGCCACCGGAATTTCCGTCTCTGGTTTTACGGCCAGCTCACGTCGCTCGTCGGCACCTGGATGCAGACGATCGCCCAGAACTGGCTCGTGTACCAGTTGACCGGATCGGCGTGGGACCTGGGCCTGGTGAACTTCGTCGGCGCCATCCCTCTTGTCCCCTTGACGCTCTACGCCGGCGTGATCGCCGACCGGTTCTCGAAGCGGCGGATCATCTTCCTGATGCAGGCGGCGATGATGGTCCTCGCGTTCATACTGGCCGCCCTGTGCTGGACCGGCGCAGTGCAGGTCTGGCACGTGCTGGTGCTGGCGTTCCTGCTCGGCGCGGCCCAGGCGCTTGACACCCCCGCGCGCCAGGCGTTCGTCATCGAGTTGGTGGGGAAGGAGGACCTGTCCAACGCGATCGCGCTCAACTCCGGCATTTTCCACGGCGCCCGGGTGATCGGACCGGCGGTGGCCGGGATCCTCGTCGCGTACGTCGGCGTCTCCGGCACATTCTTCCTGAACGGGGTGAGTTTCCTGGCCGTGCTCGGCGGGCTCTTCCTGATGGACTCCGCCCTGATCCTTCGAACCGGGGCGGGAGGGAAGGAGAAGGTGGACCTGCTGGGGGGAGTTCGCCACATAGGTAGCGAACGGGCGCCGATGGCGATCGTCCTGCTTATCTCCCTTTCCGCGCTGCTGGCCATGCCGTACCACGTCCTGATCCCCATCTTCGCCAAGGAGATCCTGGGAGGAGGAGCGGACACATACGGGGTCCTCATGTCCGCCGCCGGCGTCGGGGCGCTCCTGGGCTCGCTGTATTCCGCCTCGG
>JAGVHM010000214.1 GCA_020056545.1 bacterium | reverse complement strand
GTCCCGTGGTGCTGCGCGATGATCTCCGCGATCCGGTCGCCCAGGCGGTGCTCCTTGGCAAGCCGCAAGCCCTCCTTGACGTGCGAGATGATGACCACCCTGCTCATCCCCGGCGACAGCGCGTCGTGAACGTTCTCGAACCCGGCCTGGTTCTCGGAAAAATATTGCGGCTTGGTCACCTTCCCCACGTCGTGGAACAGGGCCGCCACGCGGCACAGCAAGGGATTGGCGTGGATCGTGGAGGCGCCCGACTCCGCGAGCGTGCCCACGACGACGCTGTGGTGGAATGTCCCCGGCGCCTCGATCATAAGCCGCTTGAGAAGCGGGTGGCCCGTGCCGGCGAGTTCCATGAGCCGGATATCGCTCGCGTAGCCGAAAGCGTATTCCGCCACCGGCAGGAGGGCCAGCGCGATCGGCCCCGCGGCAAGCACGTTTATCCCGGCGAAGATGCCCGCCCACATGATTCCCGCAGACCCGTGGAACGCAAGCTCCAGGGCGATGGCCCCGGCCGCGCATATCGGAGACGCGAGGACGCCGACCATGAGCATCCTGTACCGGTCCTGGATCCTTCCGGACCGCGAGGCGCCCGCCGTTCCCGACAGCAGCAGGAACAGGAGGGCGGGCCATCTTCCCCCGGCGGCGGCGGCGGAGAGCACCGACGCGGCGACCGTGAAGATTATCGCGACCTCGGAATTCAGAAGGATCCGCACGATCATGGCGAAGGCAGGCAGCGGTATCAGATACACGTAGAGGCGCGCAGGCATCGCCCTGTTGATGTTCGGTACGGACGGGAGCACCTCCACGATACCCTTCGCCAGGAACATGAGAATCAGGGACAGCAGGCAGAGGAAGAGAAAATCCCTCGCCGCAAGGCGGACCTTGCTCACCTCCCGGCGCGCGAACCCGAACCATTCCGTGAGAAACAGGGCCACCGCGAGCGTCAGCGCCACCGCCCCGACGAACGGGAAGATGCCGCCCATGCGTCCCGCGGTTCCAGGGAACATCTCCTCGCCCCAGAGATAGAACAGGACGACGAAAACCGCGGCCGAGACCAGCCCTATGAAGGTTTCCCGCAGGAGAAGCCCCCGCCGCCCGTTCGCGGCCTCCCGGGGCCGCATGTCGCTATCCCCGTTTCTCGTATCTCTCATATGCCTTTATGATTTCCTGGACGATCGGATGGCGCACCACGTCGATCTCCGTGAAGTGGCAGAACCGGATTCCCCCGACGCCCGCAAGGATGGACAACGCCTCGTTCAGGCCGGAAACCCGACCCGACGGCAGGTCGGTCTGCGTTATATCGCCCGTGATCACCGCCTTGGAGCTGAAGCCGATCCTCGTGAGGAACATCTTCATCTGCTCGGAAGTCGTGTTCTGCGCTTCGTCGAGCACCACGAACGAATCGTTCAGCGTCCGGCCGCGCATGAAAGCGAGCGGGGCCACCTCGATCGACCCGCGCTCCATGAGCTTCGCCGCCTGCTCGTACTCGAGCATCGTATAGAGGGCATCGTGCAGCGGGCGGAGGTACGGGTTCACTTTCTCCGCCATGTCCCCGGGCAGAAAACCGAGCTTCTCCCCCGCTTCGACCGCGGGGCGGGTAAGGATGATCCTCTTTACCTCCTTCCGCATGAGGAAACTGACGGCCATCACCATCGCCAGAAACGTCTTGCCCGTGCCCGCGGGCCCCACGCCGAAGACGATGTCGTTTTCCCGGATGGCGTCGAGGTACCTCTTCTGCGCGACGCTCTTCGGCGTGATGATCTTGCTTCGGGATGACATGAACACCACGTCCTGGAAAACCGTGGCGACATCGGCGTTCCTGTCCGAGTTGACGATTCTTATGGCGGAGACCACGTCGGTGGAGGTGACTGGTATCCCCTTTCGAAGGACGCGGTAAAGCCCAGTTATGACCTTGACCGCCAGCTCCACCTGGAGAGGATCTCCGGTCACCACCGCCTCGTTCCCCTTCGGGTGGATTGAAACGCCCAGCGCGATCTCCATGACCTTCAGGTGCTCGTCGTGCCTGCCGAACAGGTCCGGCAGCACCTTGACATCGTCGAACCGCATCTCATGCCTGCCGCTATCCACGGTTTCCATCCGCCTCCCGCACGTTCCTTTTCAGAAGAACCTGACCCACTTCGCGAAAGCGCCCGTCGCGTCCGGGGAAAGAAGGAGCGAGTAGATCCAGGCGGCGGCCACGGCGGCCGCAACGACCCAGACCGCCGCCCTCAGATACCCGATCTTCCGGCTCCTCTCGTTTTCCTCCCGTATCGCCCGTCCGGGGTCGACTCGCTTCTCCTCCGGGCTCGCTATCTCCACCAGGCCGCGGTCCAGAAGCGAGAAAAGCGCCTTGATCCCCTCGAACCATGTAAGACAGGCCTTCCGGAAGATCCGTTGCGGCTCCGCCGAAAAATCGAGCGCCATCCAGACCCGCCGCTCAACATCGGAGATGGCGGCCCTATCCGCTTTTTCCCCCGGTTTCCGGACAGCACGGAAATCGCCGGGAGGGAATTTCGCCCGGTAGGTCTGGTATTCGTCGATGAACTGCATCCCTTCCATCATCAGGACGTCGGAGCGAAGGGGGGTCGACATCCAGGCCGGGGGTCGCACCGAGAAACCCTGGAAACGGTATTCGCCCTCCTGGAGCTTCAAGGTTTCGAAGAGGCTCTCCTTGATCTGGAGGGAAAGGTACCGGGCCAGCGTATCCCCGGAGATCATGCTCTTTTCCATGAGGGCTTCGCCCAGCTTCTTGCCGCCTTTTTCCTGGGCATCGAGGAACCGGCGGAGCTGCTCCCCGGTGAGAAGCCCCGCGTCCACCAGCATGGCTCCGAGCATCCCCGAAGGAGCGCGCCGGTCGGTCTGCACGTCGACGATCTTCCCTTCCGAGAACATGAACACCGTTTCAATATCGTATCCGCGGATGGTGAGCGATCCGCTCTTCCCCTGGGTGGCGACAAGCTGGAAAATGTCCGGGATGCTGAAGTCGCTTATCTTTCCCTGCATTCCCTACACCCGCTCTCCCGCGACATTCCGGTTTCTCTGAAGGATCGTGAACGAACGTATCCCCCACGCCGCTCCGCCCGCCCAGAGCAGGGCCGTCAGGGCGATCGCCAGCGACAATACGATTCTTTGAAGTTCCGCGACGATCGGGCCGCCCACCCGCCCGCCGCCGAGCGAGCAACTTACGGCGGCGAGAGACAGGGAAAGCACGACCCCGTAGAGAAGCGTCCGGATAACTTTTCCGGACCACAGCGCCCCCACGCCCGGAACAGCCAGGGACGCCGCCATCACGAACCTGCGGTGGCCGACGATCCCCTGGATCCTCCTGGTCCGTTCATGCCCCAGCCGGGTACCCCCGCCGATCTTCGCCCGGCAGGCCGCGCATATGTCGGATACTTCCCTGCTCCGAACCACGAGGGCCCGGCCGCCGCACGACCTGCATGTGCTGTGGATCCACAGTTTTCGCGACAACAGGTTCCACGCGCCGGAGGAAAGCCATACCACGGCGAGGAATGCGACGACCCCCGGCGCGGTCAGAGGGCGGAAGAACGTCAGGAAGAAATCGCTCTCCCCCGCATCCCTGATCCAGTCTTCCCTCAACCGGAAGACCGCACTCCAGATTTCCCGCGATGGCATGGGGGATGCTATCCACTCGCCCTGCTCCATCTCGTCCGGCCTGAACCGGAATGGGGACATCTTGCGGATCCGGGTCCACGCTTCCGGCTGTATCTGCTGGACGCGATCCAGGTTGAGCATCTGGAGGTGAAGCATGTATGCGTTCCATAAAGCGGAAGGGTCCTCGGGGCTTTTCCCCGCGGCGGATTCGAAATCGGCCAGCGCCTCCTTCATCCTCCCCTGCTGTGCCCGGACGATCCCGCGGTTGTTCAACACCTCCGGAATCTCTCTTCCTTCCTCAAGGAGAAGAGTCCACCTCTTTTCAGCGGCCCCGGCTTCGCCCGACTGCATCTCCTGGCGGGCCGTCGCGAACCGTTGCATCCAGGTCTCGGGAATCGCCGGATATCCCTTCCGGGCGGTCGATGTTTCCTTCCCTTTCCCGGGGGAGATCGTCCCCTCGCCTCCGCTCCAACCGCCCACGTTTTCGCCGGCGAATATGTTCAGTGAATGGAGGATCCCCCCTCCCGGCAGCATGCAGACGAGGACCAGGACAACGGCAGTCATCACGACCAGCTCGCCGCGCCGCAGATAGGCGACGGAAAACAGCAGCCAAATGCTGGAAACCACCGCGATCCCCAGTCCAGCCATGATGGGAAGCAGGAAGACCAGGGCAACCATCACGGGCGCAAGATAATCCCGCCCGTGTATCTTAAGAAGTCGCTGAATGTCCCCCTCCAGGGAAGGGCGGGCCCGCAGGAAAAGAGCGGCCGAGCCCCACAGGATGAACCAGCATGCCGCCGCGGACAGAAAGGAAAGAAACCACGAGGCGTACCCCAATTGCGCCGGGCTGAAACGGCGAAGGGCCCCCGTCAATCCTCCGATATCCTGAACAAGATCCGAAAACCCGCCTGAAAGAACATCTTCCTTGACCAGCCATGCCCACATCGGCACCGAGAAAGGGGAAATCTCACTGACGATCCGGAGGACCGGGGTCGCCGCACCCTTCCATCCTTCCCGCAACGCCCGTTGAAACAACAGATCCGGGAGGGCGTTCATGGAAAGGATCCCCATGCCGTGCATCCGGATACGTAGCGTTCGGACCTCTTTCTTAAGATCGTCCTCTTTCCCCGGCCGTGCGACGGCCAACACCTTTTCCGCCTGGGCCCTTACGGCGGGAGGATATCCCGGGAAAAAGT
>JAGVHM010000030.1 GCA_020056545.1 bacterium | reverse complement strand
TCGTGGCCCACGACGTCGCGTACACGGAGATCTACTTCGACGGAGTGAAGCCGATGAGCATCCTCGAGCTTCCGGGTGCGAAGAAGCGCTGCATAGAGTTCCACTCACTGTCCAAGACCTACAACATGACGGGCTGGCGCATCGGGTTCGCGGTGGGTAACCCGGAGCTCGTGGGAGGGCTGGGGAAGGTGAAGACCAACGTGGACAGCGGGGTCTTCCAGGCCATTCAGTGCGCCGGCATCGCCGCGCTTGAGTCCGGCGAGAAGGCCGCCGACGCCATCAGGAAGACGTACCAGGAGCGCAGGGACGTACTCCTGCCGGGCCTGCGCTCGCTGGGTCTGGACCCGGTGACGCCCAGGGCCACGTTCTACGTGTGGATACCGGTCCCGAAAGGATACACATCGGCTGCTTTCTGCGAACACCTGCTCACCAGGGCCGGAATCGTAACGACGCCGGGGAACGGGTTCGGCGCGAGCGGCGAAGGGTATATCCGGATGGCGCTGACCAAGGAGAAAGGGCGGATACGGGAAGCGATCGAAAGGATAAGGAAGATCGGATTTTAGACGGGCTTCCACCAGGCGACGTTCTCCTCCTCCTGGGCAGCAATGTCGGGAGGCGGGAAAAACGGCTGAGGGAAGGCATCGATCTGCTCTCCCGTGAAGTGGAGATCTTGCGTGTTTCCCGCGTATATGAATCGGAGCCGTGGGGAAAGAAGGGGCAGCGGCGGTTCCTGAACGTCGCTGTTCGCGGGAAGTGCGGTCTTTCGCCGGGCAGGTTGCTTGCGTTCGTGAAGGAAGTGGAGGCGTCGGCGGGGAGAAAAGCTAGGGAAAGATGGGGACCGAGGGAGCTGGACGTGGACATACTTCTTATTGGAGACAAGGTGGTGCGCAGGCCTGACCTCGTCGTTCCCCATCCCCGGATGGCGTTACGCCGCTTCTGCCTGCTGCCCGCCTCGGAAATAGCCGCATCGGCGGTGGTGCCGCCGGGGAGCAAAACGATTTCGGATCTCCTGGAAGCATGCAGGGATCCCCTCGAGGTGAATCCGTTATGATACGGAGCAGGATCGGTCCGGGACTGCAGCGGAAGGCGATGGCATTGTGCTTGTTGATGTTTTTTCTCGCGGCCCCTGTCGCGTGCCGCAAGAAAAAGGAGGCGCCGCCTCCGGCGGGTGAGGCGGAGACCATCAACCTGAACGCCGTTTCCCAGATCGAGAGTTACAAGGAGATACTGAAGAAGGATCCGAACAACCTGCAGGCGCTCGTCAACATCGGCAACCTCTACTTCGACACCCGGCAGGATCTCATGGCCATCGAACATTACCGGAGAGCGCTGACTCTCGATCCCCGGAACGTGAACGTGAGGACCGACATGGCGATCTGCTACCGCCGGTCCGGCAACCCGGACATGGCCGTGGAAGAACTGAAGAAGGTCATCTCGATCGACCCGCGGCACCCCCAGTCGCGCTATAACCTGGGGATCATCCTCCTCCACGACAAGGGCGACGTTGAGGGGGGCATAAGAGCATGGGAAGCATTACTGGAAAACGTTCCGAACTACCAGTACAGAGATTCCCTCAAAGCGGAAATCACACGGATGAGGGGGATGCCGGGCAACGCCAAACAAAAATTCAAATGAAACCCATTTTGTCAATTTTCAGGAACTGAGTCCAGGCATATCCTGATATTCAAATAATATCAATTAATTACAGCCATTTCTCGGCAGGCCGACCGTCAACTCCATACCATTCCTCTGTTATATTTCCAGTTGACACGTTATAACCTTATGGAATATATGTAACATTGTTTTGTTATCCGGGTAAAACAGCGCCATCCATGGGTGGAGGGTCGAGATATGGTACGCCGAGATAAATCGAATTATATCATCCAGTCGGTCGCCCATGCCCTTGACGTCCTTGAGGAGTTTCGCGGGGAGATGGACGAACTTGGCGTGACGGAGTTGAGCAAAAAACTTAAACTGCACAAGAACAACGTTTTCAGGATACTGGCGACCCTGCAGTCGCGGAATTACATAGAACAGAACAGGACCAACGACAATTACCGGCTCGGGATCAAATGCCTCGAGCTCGGCCAGACATTCATACATCAGAGGGGGCTTCTGAAGCAGGCGCAGCCGATTCTCAGCGAGCTTGCCGAAAGCTCCGCCGAAACCAGTTACATATCCATCATACGCGGCAACGAAGTGGTTTATCTCGATGCGGTGGAAACCACGTCCACGGTTCGCGTCGTTTCCCGTGTCGGCTTCCACATGCCGGTCCACGCCACGGCGGCCGGGAAGGCGCTGGTCGCCTTCGATTCGGAGGAGGAGCTTAGGAAACGGTTCCACGCGGAGCTCCCGCGATTCACCAAGAACACGATCACCAGCTCCGATGAGATTCTCAATATCCTTGGGGTCGTGCGGGAGAAGGAGTACGCCATCGACCAGGAAGAGTTCGAGGACGGCCTGTGCTGCATCGCATCCCCGGTTCGGGATTACACGCGAAAGGTGATCGCGGCATTGAGCGTTTCAGGCCCCGCCCACCGCCTCTCCATCGACAGGATCGAACAGTCGGTCGGAGCCGAGGTTTTGCGCTGCGCGAAGGTGCTGTCGACCCGCCTCGGCTACCGCGAGTAGTCAAGCCCTGATACATACTTGATGCTCGGTGCTGTCCACTTGACAGCGCTCGCGGTAAAATGCTACTCATTTAGTGAATGATGGTTCATTCAATCGGAGGCGCGATGGCCAGGCGTGGGCCACAGGGCGGGGGAGGGGCGAAGCGGGACCGGATCCTCCGCGCCGCAATCATGATATTTTCCCGGAAAGGCTACTTCAACTCCAAGATTTCGGAGATAGCCCGGCAGGCGGGCGTGGCCGACGGGACGATCTATCTTTACTTCAAGAACAAGGACGACCTCCTTATCTCGCTTTTCGAGGAGAAGATGGGAGAGGTCGTGGCCGACGTCCGCGCGCGGGTCGCGGAAGGGGGGGATGCGCTTTCACGCCTCAGGATTTTCATAAGGAACCACATGGACCTGCTGGTGCGGGAGGCGGGCCTCATAGAAGTGTTACAGGTGGAGCTGAGGCAGAGCAACAAGTTCATGAAGGAATACGTGCCGGTGAAATTTCTCGAGTACCTGGACATCATAAGCGGGATTCTGGAGGACGGTCAAAAGGAGGGGATCTTCCGGCGCGACCTGAACGTCACGCTTGCCCGCCGGGCGATCTTCGGCGCCCTTGACGAGATCTCGCTCGCATATGTGCTGTCCCGGAAACGGAAATACGACCCCGCGGAGGCGGCGGAAGAGATTTACCGCATCTTCGCGGCCGGCTTGAAGGATTCAGTACCTTCGGAAGGAGGGAGATGACGATGATCGGTTTCGATCTTTCGGAGGAGCAGATCGCGCTGCAGGACATGGCGCACAAGTTCGCGGCGAACGAGATCCGCCCGAAGGCCGCGGAGTGCGACCGGGATGGGAGGTTCCCGAAGGAGATCTTTCAGAAGGCGTTCGAACTGGGACTTATGGCCGGGTTCATACCGGAATCCTACGGAGGCCTGGGCCTGGGCGCCTTGGAGGCCTGCCTCATCGAGGAGGAGCTCGGTTGGGGATGCGCGGGGATCACTACCTCCCTGACCTGCAACGGGCTGGGCCTGACGCCGATCATTCTCGCGGGGACGGAGGAGCAGAAGCAGGAGTTCGTCGCCCCCTTCGCGAGGGAATTCTGGTTCGCCTCCTTCTGTCTCACGGAACCGGGCGCGGGCTCGGACGCTGGAGGCATTGCGACCACCGCGAAGAAGGACGGGGATTTCTACCTGATGAACGGCAGGAAGTGCTTCATCACCAACGGCAGCTACGCTTCGCAGTACTTGGTGTTCGCCTCCACGGACCGCTCCAAGGGGCACAAGGGGCTGTCGGCGTTCATCGTGCCGCGGGCACTGCCGGGAGTCTCCCCCGGGAAAAAGGAAGACAAGATGGGGCAACGCGCCTCGGACACGGCCGACGTCCTGTTCGAGGACGTGCGCGTGCCCGCGGGCAACCTTCTGGGCAAGGAGGGCGACGGATTCAAGATAGCGATGAAGACGCTTGACTACGCCAGGCCCACCGTCGCCGCGATGTCCGTCGGGGTGGCGCGGGCGGCGTTCGAACTTGCGATGCAATACTCCAAGGAGCGTGTGCAGTTCGGAATGCCGATCGCGATGAACCAGGCGATCCATTTCCTGCTGGCCGACATGGCGATGGACATCGAGGCGGCCCGGCTGCTCACCTACAAGAGCGCCTGGCTTGTCGACCAGGGGCGACGCAACACGAAGGAATCATCGTTCGCCAAGGCGTTCGCAGCGGACCTGGCGATGCGCGTGACCACCGACGCGGTCCAGATCTTCGGCGGATACGGCTACATGAAGGACTACCCGGTGGAGAAGCTGATGCGCGACGCGAAGCTCCTGCAGATCTACGAGGGGACCAGCCAGATCCAGCGCCTGGTGATCGCCAAGGAAGTCATGATGAGGTAGGGGAAGGCGCTCCGGCCTTCTCGGATTCCGGGCGCGCGAGGGAAAGAAGCCCGTCCGCCGCCGTGACGACCTCGTCCCTCCACGGGAACTCCGAAAGGAGCCTTTCCGGTATGGAGGATGCACCGACGTACGCTCCGCACATGCTTCCCGCCAGCGAAGCGGCCCCCTCCGCGTCGTTGCCGAGATTGGCGGCCGAGAGTACCGTTTCACCGAAATCCTCCGGCGACCGGAGGAAGCAGGCCCATGCGAACGGCAGCCCCTCGTGTACAGCGGTCCCGTTCCCCAGCGTTTCCTGGATTTCCTCTGTTTCCGCGCGCCGCAGCAAAAGAGCGGCAAGCTCCGTCCCCAGCTTCCTCAACAGGGTGGGGGACTGCCTGCTCTGGCGGCCGCGCGACGCCTTGTCCGGCTCTATGCCGGTGATGCAGGGGGAGATCCCTCGGGCGAATCCCAGGACGTCCAGCGTTCCCCGTTCCGTATGCAGGAGGCGGGCGACCGCGGCCGCCTGGACCAGCGCGCCGGCGATCGAGGCCGGATTGGGATGGGTGACGGAGGCCACGATCCCGGTTTCCAGCTTCATTCTGCGGAAGTCGGCCGCGCGCAGCATCGCGAGCGGGGCGATCCGGGCGGCCGGGATGCTCTCGGCCGCGCTTGTCCCCGCCTCGAACCACGGATATCCGCGGTCGACGAGGTTCGCGGCGAACTCCGCCTCGGCTGCGCTTCTGGGCCGCGCGGCGGCCGCGGCGAACCGGGCGGCGATCTCCTCCGGGTCGATCCTTCCGTGGACGAGCAGCGAACGCGCCAGGATCAGAGCGGCAGGTGGCGCGGTATCCGTCCCGTAGTCTTTCCCGTGCATGCGCAACGGAGCGTATCCTTCTATTCTCCCGTAGAGCTCGCCGACATCCCTTGGCGAAAGCCCTTGCGCCGGTCTTCCGATCGCTTCCCCTATCGCCGCTCCCAGGAGCGCGCCCCTGAAACGGTCCCGGTAGTCGATGCCTGGAAGGAACGCCTGCGAAAGATTCTCCCCTTTCGACAGGTAGGAAGGTATCTTCGCCCTGCGGACGAGGAAGTGGTATATCGCTTCCGGTTCCTTTCCGAACAGTAGCGGCTGGTCCTCCTTCCTTCGCGCGAGATCCTGTACTTTCCGTTCCGCGATGCGCGTGACCTGCCGGACGATTTCCCAGAAGTCCTCGTTTCCCGGTAGCGGAATCTTCGGAAGGGACCGGGACAGCCCGGATACGATCTCCGATGGGTCGTGAAGCGATAACGTCGCCCCCGGCAGATCGCCTTCCGGCGAAGTGGTCGATGAAGGCGAATCGGGGGGCGCGCCGCCGGGAGATTCCTGGACAGCAGATGCGCCCTCCTCG
>JAGVHM010000208.1 GCA_020056545.1 bacterium | reverse complement strand
GTGCGCGCGGCTGGCACGCTACTGCCGCGACACGCGCGGCTACGGGCCCGCCAAAGCGGCATGGTTCCTGCGCGCGCGCGGTTTCCCGGGGGACCTCGTCGAGGAAGCGGTGCGGGGCAGCCGTTCACCGGAGGAGGAAGAGGCCTCCGCTTCCGCTGTCCTGCGGAAAAAGTTCCGCGGGGTGCTTCCGCCGGGTCGCGAAGGAGCGGCCAGGGCGTACCGTTTTCTGGCGGGGCGGGGGTTTTCGCCGGGAGCCAGCCGGAAGGCCATCGGCGGATTGACGAAAGCAATCCGGGAAGGAGAGGACTGATAAACTTGACGATGACGGGAGCCGATCTTCGCGCAGCATTCCTTTCCTATTTCGAAAGACAAGGCCACAGGGTGCTTCCCGGCTCCTCGCTGGTTCCGGGGAACGACCCCACGCTGCTGTTCACGAATTCGGGCATGGTGCAGTTCAAGGAGAACTTCCTCGGGCTGGGGCCTTCCGACCTGAAGCGGGCGACAACCTCCCAACGCCGCCTGAGGGTCAGCGGAAAGCACAACGACCTCGAGAACGTCGGCTACACGGCGCGCCACCACACCCTCTTCGAGATGCTGGGGAACTTCTCCTTCGGGGACTACTTCAAGACGGATGCGATCTTCTTCGGATGGGATTTCCTGACCCGCGAGGTCGGGCTCGACGGAAAGCGGATGACAGTGTCGGTCTTCCGGGAGGACGACGAGGCATACGACATATGGCACAAGAAGATGGGAATCCCCGTTTCGCGGATCGTGCGTTTCGACGAGAAGGACAATTTCTGGGCGATGGGGCCGACGGGTCCCTGCGGGCCGTGTTCGGAGATAATCTACGACCAGGGAGAGGGGATCGGTTGCGGTCGTACCGGCTGCGCGGTCGGCTGCGACTGCGATCGGTTCCTCGAGATCTGGAACCTGGTCTTCATGCAGTTCAACCAGGATGAGAGCGGAAAGAAGACACCTCTGCCCAGGCCCAGCATCGACACCGGAATGGGCCTGGAGCGGCTGGCCGCCGTGTCCCAGGGGGTTAACAGCAACTACGAGACCGACCTTTTCCGGCCGATCCTGGCCGAGGTCTCCAGGCTTAGCGAAGTTCCGCAGGGGCGGTCGAAGGCGACGGATGCGGCGATGCGGGTGATCGCAGACCACGCGCGCGCGACCGCGTTCCTGATCGCCGACGGCATTCTCCCTTCCAACGAGGGTCGCGGGTACGTTCTGCGGCGGATAATGCGGCGGGCGTTGCGGCACGGGAAGAAGCTCGGTTTCGACGGGCCGTTTCTCCACCGGGTCGCCGCCGCCGTCGTGAAGGAGTTCCATCGGGCATACCCGGAGCTGGACAAAAGCGCCTCCTTCATCGACGCGGTCGCGCTTCACGAGGAGAAGCGGTTTCTGGAAACGCTCGACGCCGGCCTGCGGATGGTCGAGGACGAATTCGCGCGAATCGGCAAGGCAGGGGGCGCCGTCTTCGCGGGCGATGTGGCGTTCAAACTCTACGACACCTACGGATTTCCCGTGGATCTCACCGCGGACCTATGCCGCGAGCGGAGCGTTACCCTCGACACGAACGGGTTCGAGAGGGAAATGGAAAAGCAGCGGGCCCAGTCCAGGGTTTCCTGGAAGGGAGGGGAAGCCGCCGCATCGGACGCCGCCGCGGTTATCCTTGCCGGCTGCGGAATCTCCGTTGATTTCGTAGGGTACGACAGGACAGAGGCTGCCGCGAAGGTGGTTGCCCTGTTCCGCGACGGAGAGCGTGTCGCGCGTGCGACGGCGGGGGAGGAGATCGATCTGGTGACCGACGTCACACCCTTTTACGGGGAGTCGGGAGGGCAGGCCGGCGACGTCGGAACCGGGGCCGGGAAGGGATTCCGGATCCAGGTGACCTCCACGCGGAAGCCATCCGCCGACATCGTCGTTCACCGCGCGAAAGTGACGGAAGGATCGGTGGGGGAGGGGCAGGCCGTCGAACTGGCCGTCGAGGAGGAGGTCCGGCGGCGGACCCAGGCCAACCATACGGCGACGCACCTTCTCCAGGCGGGCCTCCGCAAGTGCCTCGGCTCCCATGTCAAGCAGGCGGGCTCCTACGTGGGGCCGGACAAGCTCCGGTTCGACTTCTCGCATTTCGAGGCGGTTTCCGCCGAGGCGCTGGGCCAGGTTGAGGATTTCGTCAACGATGCGGTCTTCGCGGCCCGTCCGGTCGCGTGGGAATTCATGCCTTACGAAAAGGCGATCGCCGCAGGGGCGATGGCGTTCTTCGGGGATAAGTACAGCGACATCGTTCGGATGGTCAGCGTCACCGGGGTGAGCCGGGAGCTGTGCGGAGGCACCCATGTCCGCAACACGGCTGAGATCGGCCTCTTCCGCGTAGTGTCGGAAGGTGCGCTTGCCGCGGGTGTAAGGCGTATCGAGGCGCTCACCGGGATGGCGGCGCTACGCTATCTTCGTGACGAGGCGGGTCTTCTGCACGCGATTGCCCGCGACCTCAAGGTTTCCCCGTCCGACGCCCCGGAGCGGGTGCGGAAGCTGTTCGCCCAGATCAAGGCCCTCGAGAAGGATCTCCAGGAATCGAAGCGCAGGGCGTCGAAGGACCTCGTCGGTGAGGTCATGGGAAAGGCCGTGAAGACCGGGGCGCTTACCCTCGTGGCGGCCGAGGTCGAGCCTTTGGACGCGGCAGCTCTCCGGGAGCTGGCAGACCGGGTAAAGGGGAAGCTGAAAAGCGGGATTCTCCTGCTCGGCAGCGTCCAGGAAGAAAGGTGCCATCTCATCGCCGGAGTGACCGAGGACCTGACGTCGGCTTATTCCGCCAACG
>JAGVHM010000173.1 GCA_020056545.1 bacterium | reverse complement strand
GCCGGATCCCCAGCTCTTCGTTCGATTCGCGCAGAGCCGTTTCCAGGAGATCCGCGTCGCCGGGATCGCGGCTTCCCCCGGGGAAGCACACCTGCCCCTTGTGGTGCGGAACGCGCTCGGTGCGGCGGGCAAGCACGACCGTCACAGCTTCGCCGTTTGCGCGCAGGGGGACGAGAACGCCGGCCGACCGAAGTCCATCGGGGGGCGCCACGCGGACCGCGGCGGGGCGGAGAACCCCCTGGAGGCGTGTGAAAAAACCGTTCACTTACGGACCGTTTCCTTTTCCAGCACGATGAATTCGGACCGCTCGAAACCCAAAGCCCGGAAGAACCCCACGAGTCCGGCGTCGTTCCAGTCGACCATGGTGAGTATCTTTTCAACGTTGTGATTCCGGAAGTACAACCCGAGTTTCTCTATCAGGGCGCGCGCGATCCCCTTTCCCTGGAACCCAGGATCGACCCCGACTATCTCGATCCATCCGCTCTTGGGAATGGCGAACTCCCATCCTCGGATGTCCCCCAGGATAAATCCGGCGACCTTCCCTTCCACCTCGGCGACGAGGCAGCCCAGCGGATTGCGCGCCAGCAGGTCGATGATCCGGGACTCCCATTGCGCCTCGTGCGGCCTTCCGGTGATCGTCTCGTTTACTGAAAGGACGGCTTCCGTGTCCTGCGGGGTCATCCGCCGCACCGTCACGCTCATTTCCTCCTCCTGCGTTCCATCAGGTAATTGCGGACAACGTCCACCAGCACCGAAGGCTTGGCGTACTCCTTGAAAATGCTCTTGAAAGAATCGTGACCCGAGACGGCGTTGAAGAGCGCGTCGTGAATCCGCTGGTCTACCTTCGCCATCGACAGGACGGTCCCCAGCGTCCCGGCGACTTCACCGAGCTTGCAGAGGTGCCGCATCCAGGTGCCGTACGCGTAGTCATCGCGGAGCGGTCTCGCCGCCTCCTCGTACCGGCGGAAGGATGCAACGGAGATACCGTGCTCCATCATCGTCTCCGCCGCGAGGATCCCCGTCTCTATCGCCATGTTGATCCCCTTCCCCTTGAAAGGGCGAAGCCATCCCGTGGCGTCCCCAACCGTGAGGTAGTGATCGCCGACCACGCCTTCCGCCGGCGCGCCGGGGAACTTCCCGCGGTACACCTCCTGCGCGTCGATCGAGACCTCCGGGAGATGCTCGCGGACGATGTCCAGCGAGAGGAATGCGTAGATGTCCTCCACCGCGGCATCGGCCCCCGCCACGTTGACGATGATGTGGTCCCCTTTCGGAGTGATGGCCCCGAACTCCAGGTTGGGAATGCCGGGGGGGAAAAGGTAGGCGTAGATGATGCTCCCCAGCTTCTTCTCGATGAAGGAGGGTTCGGCGTGGATCTTGACGATGTAGGTCTGGACGAACTTCGAGGGGCGGCTGTACCTCCCCCCTGTGGCGGTCTCGAAGATGTCGACCATCCCGTCGTCGAGCCCGAACGCCCCCACCACGGCGTCCGCCTTCAGCATCCCGCCTTCCGTGTAGAGGAATACCTGCTTCCTCTCTCCCTTCGGGAAATCGATCCCGGTCACGCGGCTGCGGTAAACCTCCACCCCTTCCCGCTCGGAGCAGGAGAGGAGGTGCCCGTCGAACATCGCCCGGCGGACGGTGTACGTCGCATTGGAATTGTGCGGACCGACGAGGAGGATCTCCTTCCCGCCGGCGTGGAGGCGGTAGCCGTAGATCTGGCGCTTGATGATCTCGTAGGGGAGCTCGACGCCGAGGCCGTTCCGGAGGATCTCTTCCGAGGGCGGGGAGAGCACGCCGACGCACTGGTTGTGGTGGCGATCGAAATTCTTCCCCTCGAACAGGACCACGCGGACCCCCAGGTCCCGATCGCGCGACAACCGCATCAGGCGGATGGCGGTCGCCGATCCCCCGGGGCCGCCTCCTATGACCGCGATCGTCTTTCCGCGGATATCTTCGACGCCCGCCAATCCTGCCTCCCGATGCGCGGTCTTTCGGCTATTCCCCGTCCGGCGCGATGACGGCAAGCAACTGTCCCTCATCGACGCCTTCGTTGACCTTGACGCAGATCTCGCGGATAACGCCGGCGACAGGAGACTTCACCGCGTTCTCCGTCTTCATCACCTCGATGTTCATCACCTCTTCGCCGCGTTTCACCCGATCGCCGGCCTTGAGCAGCCGGTCCTTGGTCCCGATCCTCCAGACCGTCCCCGTCACCGGCGCGCCTATCTCGCCCTTGACGGAGTGAGCGGCCTTCCGGACCGCCTTGCGTGCCGCCGCCGCCTCGGGAAGCTCGACGGGGAACACGTGCATTATGTTGTCGACCGAGAGGACGACCTGCTTCACGCCGCCCACCCCCTCGCCGATCGAGACGAGCTTGATCTCGTGAGGCTTGCCGCCGTGGGCGATCGAGACGGAATCGCCGGGATGCCGAAGGCCCCTGAACCAGACGGCGGTGGGCAGGATGGTCGTATCGCCGTAATCCTGCCGGAACTTCAGGAAGTCGATCGCCGCCTTCGGGTGCATCAGGTAGAGGACGAACTCTTCTTCCGTCGCCGGACGGCCCAGCTCCTCTTCCATCGCCTTCCCGGATTTATCCAGGTTATCGTCCGGGAGCCGATCCAGAGGCGACGACTCTATCCGCTCCTTCCTCGCCTTCTCGTCCGCGCCTTCTCCGAACGCGCTGCGGTAGACCCAGTCCTTCGGCCAGCCGAAGGGAAGTGGGCCGTACTTTCCCAGGAGCAGGTTTTTCAGGTCGTCGGTCGCCCCCGAATAGAGCAGGAGAAGGACGTTTTCGTCGGCCTGGGAAAGG